>DATJRL010000510.1:0-3935 GCA_035504785.1 Caulobacteraceae bacterium | reverse complement strand
CAACGTCGGCCACTGACGGGAGCTCAGCGGACGGCGGGACCCAGCTCCAGGCGTCCAGCGCGGACGTCGAGGCGGATCCAGGCGTAGCGGGACCAGACGACGTCGCCCAGCGCGCCCACTAGACCGCCGGGCGTTTGCGGTTCCAGGCTCGCCGGCGCGCGGCTGATCAGATCGCCGCCGAACTCCACGCCGGCGATCCGCGCCGCGGTCTGCGGCTTCACGCCGGGCGGGAAGGCGGCGATGGCGTCGGAGATCTTGACGCCCCACGAACTTGTATCGATGGCGAAGAGGCCCTCCTGGCTGGAGCGTCCATCCGAGATCGTCGCCGTCACAGCCGGGACGCCAGCGACCGTCTTCAGGCGGAGGACCTGCGAGGCTCGCGGCAGCCCGGCGCGAGCACGGCCCAGCGTCAGCCGGCAAGGCGAAAGCTGAAGCCGGACGACGTAGCCGGCCAGCGCGTCCTCGCCGATCACCCCCGCGATGCTGGTGGGAAAGCCCGCGCCACGCGCGTCGAGGTCGGTGACGACGAAGCTGGCCGGGATCGCTTCGCCGGCCAACCTCAGGGTCGCGTCCTTGCTCGGCGTCTCGACGCCGAAGGCCTGGGCGACGGTGAGGTGCAGCTGGCTGCGCGGCGCCGAGAGGTCGAGGATGAAGTCGCCGGCGATGTCGCCGAGCGCGGCCGCGACCACCACGGCCCCGTTGTCGCGCCAGCACCGCGCCTCGCCGGCCCGCGCCGTCGAGGTCGCGCCGCCGAGGGCGACGGCGATGAGAATCGTGGCGGGACGCATGGCCGCGCGACCATAGCCAAGCCACCTCGTGTCGGCGATAAGCGCCCCTTGGCGCAGACGCGTTGGAGTTCGCCGCGACGCCTCCGAAGGACCCGCATGGATCTGGCCGCCGTCATTCGCACCATTCCGGACTACCCGAAGCCCGGGATCATGTTCCGCGACATCACCACCCTGCTCGGCGACGCCAGAGCGTTCCGGCGCGCTGTCGACGAGCTCGTGCAGCCGTTCGCCGGCATGAAGGTCGACAAGGTTGCCGGGGTCGAGGCGCGCGGATTCATCCTGGGGGGCGCGGTGGCGCACCAGCTGTCGGCGGGCTTCGTGCCGCTGCGCAAGAAAGGCAAGCTGCCCCACCAGACGCGCGCGGTGGAATACGCCCGGGAGTACGGTTCGGACGCGATGGAGATGCATCTCGACGCCGTGGCGGCCGGCGAGAAGGTGATGCTGATCGACGACCTGATCGCCACCGGCGGCACCGCGCTGGCGGCCGTGCAGCTCCTGAGGGACGCCAATGCGCAGATCGTGGCCGCGGCGTTCGTGATCGAGCTGCCGGAGCTGGGCGGCGCGGCGAAGCTGCGGGCGGCGGGCGTGCCGGTTTCGACACTTGTCGCCTACGAAGGCCACTAATCGACCACGGCGGCCTTTCCTCGCCCGTGAGAGCGACCATATCGGGGGCATGGGTGTGAGTCCGGCCTGGCGCATGTTCCGGCGCATGAACTACTCAGCCTTCGCCGCGGCCGCGCTGATCTATGCCGCCGCCGCGGTCCACGCCTGGCGGGTGCTGCCTGGGGCCGCAACCTTCAAGCTGGCCTGGATCCTCGCCTACCCGGGCATCTTCTTCCTGCTGGCGTCGGTGACGCCCCTCGCCGCGCCGCCGCTGCGCCGCTACCTGCAAAAGCACGCCTGGATCAGCTTCCGCACCGGCTTCGGCCAGAGCGTGGTGTCGGTGCTGGCGGTGGTGATGGTGCTCGCGGTGGCCGCGGCGTTCATCTACTTCGACACCGCCGGCGCGCTGCACGGCGGCCGCTTCCCGACCCCGGCGTTCGCCGCCTACGCCACCGGCGTCGGCGTGCTTCTGGCCCAGGCGTTGATCGTGCGCCGGCTGGAGCGCGATCCAACCTTGCGCGCGGCGATCGAGGGCGGGGTCTGATCTCTTCCCCCTCTGGGGGAACTGGCTGGACGCGCGAGCGTCCAGACGAAGGGGGCCCGGGCGGCGTACCCCCTCCACCCCCTCGGGGTCCCCCGCCCCGACAGGTGAGGATCAGATATCCCCCCTGCCGCCGCCGTGGCGCGCGAAGAGTTGCAGGGTGCGCAGGCGGGCGAGACGGGCGGCGTCCGGGTTGTAGTCGGCGCGGCGGTCGGAGACAAAGCCGTGGCCGGCGTCGTACAGGTGGATCGGGATGTCCGGATGGCGCGCCGCGATCGTCTCGACCACGTCAGGCGGAATGCTGGCGTCGCGGCGGCCGAAGTGCAGGATGATCGGGCACTTCGGCGTCTCGTCCAGCAACTCCGGGATGCGCCGTCCGTAGAAGCTCGACGCCGCCGCGACGCCCTCGCAGCGGCAGGCCGCCAGCCAGGTCGCCGCGCCGCCCCAGCAGAAGCCCGCGACGAACACCGGTGGCGGCAGGGCGGCCACGCAAACGGCAAGGTCCGCCGCCACTTCGCCCCAGGGCGCGGCTTCCGAATACTGGCGGGCGAGGCCCACGGCCTCCGAGTCATAGCCGGCCTCGAAGCCGCGCTGCTGACGATCGTAGAGCGAGGGCGCGATGGTCTCGTAGCCGTCGGCGGCGAACCCGTCGGCCAGCTCGCGGATGTGATCGGTGACGCCGAAGATTTCCTGGATCAGCACCAGGCCGCCGCGGCGCGCGTCCTCTTGCCTGGCGCGGTAGGCGCTGAAAACGAAGCCATCCTCGGGGCTTCTCAGCTGGATGGTCTCGCCCATGGTCAGGCGCGCGCAAACAGCTCCAGCGTCCGCTGGCGCGCGAGGGTTGCCGCGGCCTCGGCGTAGCGCGCCGGGTCCTCGTTGTTGAAGCCGTGGCCGGCGTCTTCGTAGATGTAGACCGGCACGTTCGGGTTCGCGGCCTCCACCGCGGCCTTGACGGCGTCGGCGGGGATGCCGGCATCGAGCCGGCCGAGGTGGACGATGGTCGGGCACTTCGGCTTCAGCCCGGCGTTCCCCTGCACCATGCTGCCGTAGTAGCTGGAGGCGGCGCAAAGACCGTCGAGTTCGCCGGCGGCCAGCCAGGCGTACGAGCCGCCGTAGCAGTATCCGACCACGGCCACCTTGCCCCGCGGCGCGAGATAGTCGCGACAGGCGGCGAGGTCGCCCAGCACCTGGTCGCGGGGACTGCCCATGGCGTGGGCGATGCCGGCCTTCAGGCCCGCCTCGTCGTGATGGGCGGTAAAGCCGGGTTCGCGGCGCTCGTAGAGCGCGGGGGCGACGGCTTCGTAGCCGAGCGACGCCCACCGGTCGACGTCGCGGCGCACGTGCTCGTCGATGCCGAAGATCTCCTGGATGACGATCACCCCGCCCTTGCGCTCGCCGGCCGGCGCCGCGTGGTAGGCGGGGAACTGAAAGCGATCCGCCGCCGTCGACGTAATCTTGATCATCTCGCCCATGGTCGTTCCTCCATAGCTGCACCGCTCTGCGTGGTTTGAGACGCCATGCGAAGCGCATGGTTCCTCGCCACGACGAGGATGGTTGTCTAGTCGCCATCTGCTCTACGTCATCCTGAGGAGCCCGCGCCAGCGCGCGTCTCGAAGGACGCACCTCACACGTTGAAGCGGAAGTGCAGGACGTCGCCGTCGCGGACCACGTAGTCCTTGCCCTCGGAGCGCAGCTTGCCGGCCTCGCGGGCGCCCGCCTCGCCGTTCAGGCGGACATAGTCGTCGTAGGCGATGGTCTCGGCGCGGATGAAGCCCTTCTCGAAGTCGGTGTGGATCACGCCGGCGGCCTGGGGCGCGGTGGCGCCGATCGGGATGGTCCAGGCGCGCGACTCCTTCGGCCCCGCGGTGAAGTAGGTCTGCAAGCCCAGAAGCGCGTAGGCCTCGCGGATCAGGCGGTTGAGCCCGGGTTCGGCCAGACCCAGGGTCTCCAGGAACTCCGAGCGCTCGGCCGGGTCCAGCTGGGCGATCTCGGCCTCGATCTGC
>DATJRL010000509.1:0-5176 GCA_035504785.1 Caulobacteraceae bacterium | reverse complement strand
CCTGTCGCTGCGACGGAGCAACCGCGCCGATGGTCTGTTCCCGGACCGACGGACGAGCGACGTGAGGCGGCAGGTCTCCTGACTTGCGGGTCACGGGTCCGAAGCCCGCGCCTTCCCGGTTTCCCAGTGGCGTCGTCCCGGCGGGCGGGACGAATGGGCTAAGGACCTCGCCGCTCACAGTTGCGGGCACAGCCGCGGATTTGGGGTTGGCCCCGCACCGCGTTCCCTCTTGGCCGCCGGTTAGGGCGGACCGCCTCGGGGCGGGTTATCGACCGAACCCGGCTGAGCCGCAAGCCGGGCCAGCCCCTCGCCGGAGAGGCGGCGCGTGATCCACTCGGACTTCGCCGCCGCGCCCAGGCTGTCGTAGAAGGCGATCGCCGGCGCGTTCCAGTCCAGCACCGCCCACTCCAGCCGCGCCAGACCCTCGTCCCGGCAGCGCCGGGCGAGGCGCTGAAGCAGCTCGCGGCCGACGCCGGCGCCTCTCGCCTCGGGCTTCACGAAGAGGTCTTCGAGATAGATTCCGTGGCGGCCCTCGAAGGTGGAGAGGTTGTAGAACCAGAGCGCGAACCCGACGGGCGAGCCGCCCACCTCGGCGATGTCGCAGAAGGCGCGCGGCGAAGGCCCGAACAGGATGCGCGCGACATCGTCCCGGCTCGTCCGCACCTCGTGCAGCAGCTTCTCGTAGTCAGCGAGTTCGCGGATGAGGTCGTGGATCAGCGCCGCATCGGCGGGTGTCGCGTCGCGGATGGAGATCATATCAGCCCTCTCTCGGCCAGGTCGCGGGTGAGCGGATCGATCCCGCAATATCGGATGGCGTCCCAGCCCCGCCGACGCGCCCGCTCGACGTTGCCGACGCCGTCGTCGACGAAGAGGATCGCGCCGGGCGCCACGCCGAGCCGCGCCTCCACGGCCGCGAACGCTGAGTCGCTGGCCTTGGTGGCGCCGAGTTCGGACGACCAGAACATCGGATCGAGGTCCGCGCCGGGCGGAAATACGTCGCGGACGAACGCCGGATTGTCTGAGAAGCCGCCCACCGGCAACCGCCCCGCCAGCGCGCCAGCGAGGTCCCAGAGCGCGGCGTCGGGCGGCTCGAAGACGCTGAGGATCAGCGCCCGCGCCTCATGGGCGTCCACGACGCGGCCGGCGGCGGCGGAAAAGGCGTCCGCGAAGTCCCCTTCGTCAGCGTCTCCGAGGTCGAGCCGGGCAAAGAGCTCCGCATCCATCGCCGCCCGCGCGACCGCCGCCTCGACCCCCAATGCCTCGCACACCGACCGGACCCGCCGCTCCGGGTCGAACGGCAGCAGGACGCCGCCGAGGTCGAAGAGCACGACCGCCGGGGGCCTCAGGGGCGGACCTCGGCCATCTCACGCCCCGAGCTTGACGCCGGGCGGGGGCGGGTTGTCGGCCGGGACGAAGAAGTCCGGCATCAGCGGCCGCGTGGTGTCGACGCGATAGATCTCGAAGTCGCGCACGCCCTCGCCATAGAGGAAGCTGTCGTCGATCAGGAAGTTGCCGCTGAACTCGCGCGCCGGCTTCAGGAAGACGCCGTGAGCGGCGTCGGCCATGATGTCCGGGGTGCGGCACTGCCGCATGGCGTCCTCGCCGCCAAGCGCGAACTCGATGGCGGCGGTGGCGATGCCGGTGCGGGGCCAGAGCGCGTTGAAGGCGATGCCGTCCGCTTTGAACTCCTCGGCCATGCCCAGCACGCACATCGACATGCCGAATTTGGCCATGGTGTAGGCCACGTGCGGGCCGAACCAGCGCGGGCTCATGTCCAGTGGCGGCGACAGCATCAGCACATGCGGATTGGAGGCCCGCTTCAGGTGCGGGATGCAGGCCTTGGAGGTGACGAACGTGCCGCGCGTGTTGATCTGGTGCATCAGGTCGTAGCGCTTCATGTCGGTGGCGAGGACGCCGGTCAGCTGGATGGCCGAGGCGTTGTTGACGCAGATGTCGAGGCCGCCGAAAGCCGCCACCGTCCGCTCCACGGCGTCGAACACGTTGGCCTCGTCGAGGACGTCGACCACGAGCGGCAGCGCCTTGCCGCCGGCTTTCTCGATCTCCTCTGCGGCCGTGTAGATGGTGCCGGGCAGATGCTTGTGCGGCTCGGCGGTCTTGGCCGCGATGGCGATGTTGGCGCCGTCCTTGGCGGCGCGCAGCGCGATGGCGAGGCCGATGCCCCGGCTCGCGCCGGTGATGAACAGGGTTTTGCCGGAAAGGCTCATTCCGCCGCCTCCTTCACGCTGGCGTTCGATGCGCGATACCAGTCGACGCCGGCGGCGTCGCGTTCCCTCACCGCCGCCCCGCGCCGCAGCAGGCAATTGAGGTGAGCCAGGCTCTCGCCGGTGGCCATCGAGAGCACCTGCGCGTTGATCTGGCGCTTGAACAGCACGTCGAACACGTCGACCGCGCGCTTCCTCTCACCGATCCGCCGCTCGAGCCGCTTCAGCGCCCGTTCGTGAAAACCGATCAGCTCGTCCAGCCGCTCGTGGAGGCCGTAGAACGGATCGTTGTGCGCCGGCAGCACCAGCACGTCGTTGGGGACGATCCGCTTGATCTTGGCAAGCGAGGTCAGCCAGTCGTCCAGCGGGTCGCCCTCCGGCTCGGTGGGGAAGACGGAGACGTTGGAGGTGATCTTGGGCAGCACCTGGTCGCCGGAGATCAGCAGCTTCTGGTCCGGGCACCAGAGGCAGGCGTGCTCCGGCGAGTGACCGGAGCCGGTCACCACGATCCACTTGCGCTCGCCGATCGTCAGCACCTCGCCGTCGACCAGCCGGCGATAGCTGTCGGGCAGGGCGTGCAAAGCCTTGCCGAAGCCGCCGAAGCGAGTGGCGTAGTTCTCCAGGGCGGCCTCGTCCCAGCCGGCGGCGCGGTAGAACTCCATGCCGTCTTCCGGGACCTCGCGGCCGGTGTCGGCGGCCAGCAGGCGGCACATCAGATATTCGTCGCGAGTGATCCAGAGCTTGCAGCGGAACTTTCGGGTGATGAACCCGGCCATGCCGATGTGGTCGGGGTGCATGTGCGTGACGATCACCCGCACGATCGGCTTGCCCTGCAGTGGTCCGGCGAAGGCGCGGCGCCAGGCGTCGGTGGTGGCGGGTCCCTGCATTCCGGTGTCGACCAGCGTCCAGCCGCCCTCGTCCCTGAGACCCCAGACATTGATGAAAGCCAGCGATCCGCCGAGCGGCATCCGCATCCAGACCACGTCGGGCGTCACTTCGACGCCGCCGCCGATCTTGGGCCCGTCGGCGAAGGGAAAGGTGAGCGGCGCCGCCGCCATATCTTCGAAACCGTCGCGCAAAAGCTTCACGCCTCCAAGTCCATATGGGCATTCTTTGGCCCTCCGCGCCTCTCAAGCCAAGGCCTAGACGAGACGCCGCGCCAAGACTGGCTTGACCGTCCGGGCACGCCCGGTCTTAACAGCGGGTCAAAGAGGAAGCCGCTTCCAGGAGAAACGAACCATGCGACCAAGGCCTTTTGGTCTTGCCATCCTTGGCGCGATGCTGATCGCCATCGCGTCCTTCGCGAATGTGGCGTCCGCCGCGACCAGCCCTCCGCCGCCCTTCAAGCCGCCGGAGATCACCAGCGACGCCCGCGCCGCGGGCAAGAAGGCGGTCCCGGCGCTGCTGACGGCGGCCAACATTCCCTGCCAAATGTCCGACGCCCGCTACATCGGTCCCAACACCGATCCGAAGACCAAGAAGGAAGTGAAGTACTACGAAGTCGCCTGCACCGGTGCGATGGGCTACGTCATCGTCGACAAGGGAGCGGGGGAGACGCCCGCATGGGCGAGCTGCCCCGAGCTGCCGAAGACCGATCCGGCGACGGGCAAGGTGAACGGCGCGGCGTGCTTCCTGCCGGGCAATCTCGACGACAAGGCGTTGCTGGCGCCTTATGTCGCAGCCTCCAAGGTCCCCTGCACCGTCTCCGACGTGCGCGGCATCGGCCATACGGCGACCGCGAGCTTCTTCGAGGTCGCCTGCAGCAATAGCCGCGGATACATCGTCAAGACTTCGGCGCCGCCACGGCTCGACCAGCCGGTCCAGATGATCACCTGTCTGGCCTACACCGACGCCTCCAGCCCGGTGTACTGCAAACTTAGCAACGGCGCCGCGCAGCTTGCCGCGGTCGACGCGCTGGCCGCCCAGTCGGGCAAGAACTGCCAGGTGAAGGACCGCCGCTACATGGTCACCGCGCAGGACATGAGCAACTATTACGAGGTGGCCTGCACCGACGGCAAAGGCTGGGTGCTGCAGGAACTGCCCGACGGCAAGCTCGGCCAGATCATCGGCTGCGACGCGGCCGGCGGCATCGCCGGCGGTTGCACCCTGACCAACAGCGCGGTGGCCCAGACCGAACAGATCGGCCTTTACACCAAGCTGGCCCGCGCCGCCGGTTTCGCTTGCGACGTCTCCAAGTATTCGCCGTTCGGCGCCGCGCCGACGGGATACGACGAGGCGGTCGAACTGGCTTGTTCCAATCGACCGGACGGCGCCGTGATGATCGACTCGGGCAACGGGTCGAAGCCGACTTACATCTACGATTGCGCGCACTCCGAACTGGTCGGCTTCAAGTGCAGCTTCACGCCCGTCGACGCGGCGCTTCCGCACCTCACCGACGAGCTGAAGTCGCTGGGCAAGACCTCCTGCGTCGTTTCCGGCGAAAAGGTCCTGGGCATCACCCAGGCGGACAACACCGGCTACATCGAGGTCGCCTGCGCCGACGGCAACCCCGGCTACATCATCTCCTTCCAGCTGCCGATGATGAAGGTGAAAGAGGCCACGGCCTGCTCCATCGCCAAGGACCTCGCGGGCGGGTGCACGCTGCCGACGAACGTCAGGCACTGACGCGGCCCTCTTCCCCCGGGGGAAGAGGCTGGTCGCGATAGCGTCCGGCCGAAGGGGGCCCGTGCGGCGGCAGGCCCTCTTCACCGTTTCGTGGCCTCCCTTCCCCTGACGGGTGACGAGCAGGCCCTAAGGAACCACGGCCTCGATGAGGCGGGGGCCGGGTTCGGCCATGGCGCGGGCGAAGGCGGCCTCGAAGGCCTCGGCGCTCTCGCAGCGGGTCGCCGGCACGCCCATGCCCTTGGCCAGGCTCACCCAATCGAGGTTGGGATCGCCCAAACCCAGCAGCCTGGACGATGCGGGACCCGGCGCGCCGGCGCCGGTGCGGCCAA
>DATJRL010000508.1:0-3626 GCA_035504785.1 Caulobacteraceae bacterium | reverse complement strand
CGAGATTGCCCACCAGAATGACCTTGTTCACGCTGCCCGACATTGCGGCGCTCCTTCATCGCCCGGCGACCCAGCGCGCCAGCATCACACCGCACGACCCTACGCCATCCGCCGCCGCCGCGCAAGGAAGAAGTTCCCTATTTGTTCTAGCCCGCGCGCGATATCCACAGCAACGATGCCACGCGGCGCGAAGGCGCTCAGCCGTCGATCGGGCCCGCGAAAACTCGCTTCAAGCGACGGCTGGTTTCGGATGGACTCTGCGGGCAGTCCGAAGCCACGCGCCGGTCATTCCGACACCGAGAAGCAGCAGAGTCCAAGCGGCAGGCTCCGGAACACTCGTAACCGGGGTCACGTCCACCGACCCCGTCGTACCGGCCGTGTAGAAATAATCCGCCGAGCCCACGCTGGTCTGCGTATAGCCAAGCTGTTGAAATGCGGGGGCTGTCGTGAAGTCGTCGATATGCAAATAGAAATCGTCGGTCGATGGAGAGTCCTGAATCACCGCCGCCCCGTCCTCGACGCCACCCACAACCAGTTGGTCCGCCGAGCCGTTGGCATTGCCGGTCGGGCTATAGTCGAAAGAGAGCGACGAGCCCAACGTGATGTTGAGGCTGAGCAGGGTGATGTCGGAGGTGTCGTCCGTATAGGTTTGGGTCGGGTCAAACGTAATCTGGAACTCGCCTGTGACTGGATCGACCGGGACCGATTGACCGTAGACGGAGGTGAGGTCGGTGGCGCTGAACGTCACGTCGTCGGTAACCAGGGCAGCGTGCGCGGCGCCGGCGAGCAGGACGCTCAGCGCGAGCGGCGAAATAGCCTTGGCGACGACGGTCAACATGCGATGCGAAGACATGAACTTCCCCCGTTTCAGCACCGCTCCACGTTCCGTGATTAACCATGGGAGCGCCGCGCGGCGTCAACTGCATTCGCCTCTCACGCGATTGGCGCCTCGAAAGTGCGCTGACGGGCGGGCTCCGCCAACTACGTCAGATAGGCGTGGACGATCTCGACGAGTTCTTCGGCGGCGACGACGCGGGCGTCGTCGCGCGGCGCGGCCGGGTCGATCATGTGCTCGCGGATGTGGTCTTCGATAACCTCGGCGATGAAGCCGTCGAGCGCGCCGCGGCAGGAGGTCGCCTGCTGCAACACCCTCGCGCACTCGCTGTCGCTCTCCACCGCCCGCTCGATCGCCTCGAGCTGGCCCCGGATGCGTTTCAGGCGGTTGAGCAGCTTGCTCTTCTCCCTCTCGACGTGCGTCATTTTCACTCGCGCGTTCGGGGTTGAGATATAACCCCCCTGGGTATATATCGCAGCTTAGGCGGTTCGCGAAGCGCGTTCGTCTTCGGACGCGTCAGCGGCGCGCTCGGCGGAACGGTTCCACAAGCCGTCCGTCCCCTCAATCGGACTTGGGATCACATGAACCCGCGATCTAGCAGCCCGGCCGGCGACGTCGACGATCGTCGCGCTGGTCGGTTCATCGCCCGGGACGTGTTGAGCGCCAAGTCGGTCCGCATGGGCTGACCTGCGCGCGACGGCCTCCCGGGCTTGAGCACCGCTCGAGCTTAGGGAGGCTTGTATGGCCGCCTTCTTCAAACTGCCCGCGCCGCCCGGCCGCGTCCGCACGGAGGCCGCGCCGCGCCCTGCCCTTTCCGTCGTCTGGCGTTTCGACGGCGCCGGACGCCTCGTCCGCCGCTGGCGGACGAGCGCCGGAAGGGAGGGATGAGCATGGCGCCCTTCGACTCCCCCGGTTCCATCGCAGCCACGGCTCATCTCGACTCCGCCCATGTCGGCGAGATCACCGGCGCCTTCGGCTCGATCGCGGCCAACGACCACGGCCGCCGCAGCGGCTGGCGCGCGCGGCTGTGGACGCTGCTCGCCATCCTCGGCCCTGGCCTGATCGTCATGGTCGGCGACAACGACGCCGGCGCCTTCGGCACCTACACGCAGGCGGCGCAGAACTACGGCACGAGCCTGACCTGGACGCTGCCGCTGATGATCCCGGTGCTCTATGTGAACCAGGAGATGGTGTTGCGGCTCGGCGCGGTGACCGGGGTCGGTCACGCGCGGCTGATCTTCGAGCGCTTCGGCAAGTTCTGGGGCGCCTTCAGCGTCATCGACCTCTTCCTGCTCAACGCGCTCACCATCGTCACCGAATTCATCGGCGTGACGCTGGGCCTCGGCTACCTCGGCTTGCCCAAGGAGCTCGGCGTCGGCGTCGCGGCCGCCGTCACCGTGCTCGCCGCCAGCACCGGCAGCTTCCGGCGGTTCGAGCGCTTCATGATGGTGTTCGTCTTCGGCAGTCTGGCGCTGGTTCCGGTCGTGCTGATGGCCCACCCACCCCTGGGCCAACTCGCGCATGACCTCGCCGTCCCGCAGGTCCCGCGGGAGGGCAAGCTCAGCGACATCATGCTGATGATCATCGCGCTCGTGGGCACGACGATCGCGCCGTGGCAACTTTTCTTCCAGCAGAGCTATGTGATCGACAAACGGATCACGCCGCGCTTCATCGCCTACGAGAAGATCGACCTCTGGATCGGCATCGCTTTCGTCGTGGTGGGCGCCGTGGCGATGGTCGCCTTCACCGCCGCGGTGTTCGATGGAACGCCCCTGCACGGTCAGTTCACCGACGCGGCGGCGGTCGCGCGTGGGCTGGAAGCGCACTCCGGCAAGCTCGCGGGCGTGCTCTTCGCCATCGCGCTGATCGACGCCAGCATCATCGGGGCCGGCGCGGTGTCGCTATCGACCGCCTACGCCATCGGCGACGTGTTCAATCTGAAGCACTCGCTGCATCGCAAGCCCGCGGAGGCGCTGGGGTTCTACCTCGTCTACGGCGGCCTCATCGCCCTCGCCGCCGCCCTCGTGCTGACGCCGCGCGCGCCGCTGGGCCTGCTGACCAGCGCGGTGCAGACGCTCGCCGGCGTGCTTCTGCCCAGCGCCACGGTGTTCCTGCTCCTGCTGTGCAACGACCGGGCCGTGCTCGGCCCCTGGGTCAACGGGCGCTGGCTCAACCTCTTCACTGGCGCGGTCATCGCGACGCTGGTGACGCTGTCGGTGATCTTGACCGCGTCCGTGCTGTTCCCGAACATCGACGGGCGCCTCATCCTGGGCGTGCTGATCACGGGCGCCGTCACGACCCTGGCCATCTGGGTGGCCTCGGCCATGCGCGGCAAGGCGCCGCCGAAGCCGAACCCGGCTGGGCGCCTGTTCTGGCGCATGCCGCCGCTGGGCGCGCTGCCGCCGCCGCGCCTGACGCGGATGGAGAAGGTGTGGATGATCGTGCTGCGCGGCTACCTGGTCGTCGCCGGCGGACTGGTGATCGTCCGCATTGCGCAGTTGGCGCTGCAAGGCCACGCTTGACCGTCGTCTGACGGTCGCATCGCCGCGGTAGACGGCAAGGACGGGAGGGCCGCGCCGTGATCGCTGCGTTCGACCTGCGGGCATTCCTCGCGACCTGCGCGGTCCTGGCGGTGGCGTTCGTCTGCGGCGGACTGATCGGGCTCGAGCGCCAGGTCCGCCAGCGCCAGGCCGGCTTGCGGACCATGGTGCTGGTCTCGGTGGGCGCGGCTGCGTTCGTGCACCTGGGCGGGCGGTTGCTGGGCGGCGAAGGCGAAGGGCGCGTCATTCCT
>DATJRL010000507.1:0-12339 GCA_035504785.1 Caulobacteraceae bacterium | reverse complement strand
TTCGGCGGAGCCGAGCGTCGGGCCGCCCCGGCGCGGCCGCAGAGGGCGTTTTTGACGATGAGGGATTGGTCGACCGGGACGTTCGGGTCCCTGGGCGCTCTCTTGGCGCTGACGCTCGGTCTCGCCGCCTGCGAGACCGCCACGCCGTACCAGCCCCTGGCCGCGGGCAACGCGACCTACGGCGGCTTCACCGACACGCGGCTCGACGACACCCATTTCCGCGTCACCTTCCAGGGCAATGCCGCCACCTCGCGCGAGCAGGTCGACAACGACCTGCTCTATCGCGCCGCCGAGCTGACCGTTCAGAACGGTTTCGACTGGTTCGAGATGATCGACCGGAACACTCACGACCGCGCCACGTCCTACTTCGTCGGCGGCTACTGGGCACCCTATTGGCGGGTGCATGGCCCCTGGGGCTGGGGCGACTGGGGCGGCCCATGGGGCGCGTGGGACGACGACATCCAGACCATCGACCGCTACGAGGCGGTCGCGGACATCGGCGTCGGTCGCGGTCCGCGGCCGGCCGGCGACGCCCGCGCGTTCGACGCCAGGCAGGTGATGCAGAACCTCTCCGCCCGCATCGTCCGGCCGGCGCCGGCGAAGTAGCCGACCTTGCGGGCCGAAGCCGACACGCCGACGATCCGGCCGGCGGCGACGACGGACCTCGAGGCGCTCTACCGCATCTGCCTGGAAACCGGCGATTCCGGCCAGGACGCGACGCGCCTCTATCGCGACCCGAAGCTCGTCGGTCATCTCTACGCCGCGCCCTATCTGGCGCTGGCGCCGGACTCGGCCTTCGTGATCGAGGACGATGAGGGCGTCGGCGCCTACATCGTCGGCGCGGCCGATACGCTCGGCTTCGAGGCGCGGATGGAAGCCGAGTGGTGGCCGGCGCTGCGCCCGCGCTACCCGGCGCCCACCGGCGACCCCGCGGGCTGGAGCCTCGACGAGATGCGCGCCTGGCAGATCCACCATCCGCGCCCGCCGCCGAAACTCATCACCGACCCCTACCCCTCGCACCTGCACATCAACCTGCTCCCGAGGCTGCAGGGGCGGGGGCTGGGCCAGGCGCTGATCGACCGCTGGCTGGCGCGGATGCGCGAGGTCGGCTCGCGCGGCGTCCATCTTGGCGTGAGCCCGGCGAACCAGCGGGCGCTGCGCTTCTACCGCGCCTATGGCTTCGAGGAGTTCCGCTTCCCCAACCCGCGTGGCGGCGCCGACGCCATCTATTTCGTCACGACGCTCTGACTCTCATCACGGGACGGGCGCGACGTCGGCCCCCGTAGGTGGGCGCCAGGGGCCAATTAGCCGACCCGAACCTCGCCCTTCGAGTCTCGACGCAGCGAAACTTATTTTCGAATATTTTTATAAAATTATGTTGAAAGAAATACGAGTTGCCCTTAGGGTAACTTGGTGGCGTGCGACTTTTGAGGAAACGACATGGAAGGATTCGGTAAGAGACTGACTCGGGCAAGGGAGCAACGAGGCTTCACGCGAGCGAATTTGGCCCAAGCCGTAGAGGTTACTCCGGCAGCGATATACAATTGGGAACAAAATGACGTAACTCCTCGGCACCTAACGCTTATAAGGGTTGCAGAAGTTCTTCATGTTACTGTTGAGAGTCTGACCGACGGATCAACTGACGAGCCTGAAACGAAGAAGTTATCTATCGATCAGTGCACGCAAACCCTAAAGCGTGAGGTAAGTTCGGTCCTGGGCGTCCCTGTCGAGAAGATCAGGGTCAAGATTGAGATCGACTCGTAGGGTCTTGTCGGCGAACTCCCTCTATGGCGAGCCCACCGGCACGGCCGGTGCTGCGTCGGCCCCATAGGTGAGGGCCAGGAACACGTCTTCCAGGTCCGGCTCCTCGGTGCGCAGGTCGCGGATATGGACGCCAGCGGACTTCGCCGCCGCCAGCACCTGCTCCACGCTGGCCTCGTGGGTGCGGAACGTGATGGCGAGTTCGCCGGTGGGGCGAAGGCGCGTCTCGAACGGCGGCATCGCCGGGGGCGTGGCGAGCGGCTCGCCGGGCGTGATCACCACCGAGCGCGTGTCGAGGTGGGTGAGCAGCTGGGACGTCGTGTCGCAGGCCACAACCTGGCCGTGGTTCATGATCGCGATCAGGTCGCACAGTTCCTCGGCCTCCTCGAGGTAGTGCGTGGTGAGCACGATGGTGACGCCCTGCCGGTTCAGACCGAGCACATAGTCCCACAGCTGCCGGCGCAGCTCGACGTCGACGCCGGCGGTGGGTTCGTCAAGGATCAGCACCGGCGGGTTGTGCACCATGGCCTTGGCCACCATCAGCCGCCGCTTCATGCCGCCGGAGAGCTGGCGCACGTAGGCGCCGGCCTTGTCGGCGAGGCCGAGGGCGGCGAGCAGCTCGTCGGTGATCCGCTCGGAGCGCGGCACGCCGTACATGCCGGCCTGGACGTCCAGCGACTCGCGCGGGGTGAAGAAGACATCGGCGGCGATCTCCTGCGGCACCACGCCGATCGCGGCGCGGGCGTTGCGCGGCTCGCGGTCGAGGTCGCGGCCCCAGATGGTCGCCGCGCCCGAGGTCTTCTTGGTGAGGCCCGACAGGATGTTGATGAAAGTCGACTTGCCGGCGCCGTTGGGGCCGAGCAGGCCGAAGATCGAGCCGCGCGGGATCTTCAGGTCGATCCCCTTCAGCGCCCGCATCTCCGGCGCGCCGCGATAGGGCGGATAGGTCTTGACGAGGCTTCTGGCCTCGATGGCGTACTCGGGAAGGTCCATTTCGCCCCGGATCGTCGCGACGCGGCGGCTCGCATTGACGGCCGGTTCGCGGGGCGCATACCTAGGACCGGTTTCGAGGTTCGCCAAGGCGAGGGAGCGAAGATGGCGCGGAAAGCCAAGGCCGAGCCTGAGGAGGCGCGGTCCGCCGTCGCAGACGCCGTGCCGCCGCCCGAGGTGGTCGTGGTCGGCTCCAAGCGCGTGGCGTGCGACGGCGTCGGCGGCGCCCTGGGACATCCGCGCGTGTGGTTGGAGATGGGCGAGGCGCGCTTCGTCGAGTGCCCCTACTGCGACCGCCGCTTCGTACTGAAGTCCGGCTCCGAAGGGACCGAGGACGAACTCATCGCGCCCGGTGTCTACGAAGGCTCCCACGGGCACTGAGGTCGTGCCGCAAGTCCGAGTCTGAAATCCTCCGCTTTCCCCGGCGCGCAAGCGGCGGCCCAGCCTTAATCGGATAGGCCGCCGCAGGCTGCGATCGTCCTGACATTCACCACAAAGGCGCGAAGGACGCGAAGGAACACAAAGTCTGGGCCAACCCTGTCGCGGTCCAGAACCTTGGTGTTCTCTGGCCCCCCGGGAACGAGCCTGGGTCCCCGCTTGCGCGGGGAAGAGCGGGAAGGTTGAGCGCCTAAGCCGGAGGCAGCTCCAGACGGGCGGCCAGCATGGCCAGGCGCTGGTCCTCGCTCCAGGGCGGGCCGAGTTTGGCGGCGAGGGCCTTGAGTTCGGCGTCGAGGGCGTTGCGGGTGATGGCCAAGCGGCCGCACGTCAAGGCGATCAGCTCCCGTTCCACCGGGCGGCGGACCTCGAGACCCAGGCTGGCGCAGGCCGCGGCGACGGCGTCGCGGTAGAACTCGCCCTCGGCGGCGTGCTGCAGCGTGTGGACGCGGACAATGTCGGCGAGCGGCGGCAGCGTCTTGCCGCCGGTCGGGACCGAGGCGACGCCCACCGCCAAGCCGTCCCGGGCGAGCAGGGCCAGGAGGCGCTCGATCCCGGCCCTGGCGTTGGCCACGACCGCGCCGCGCACCGTCTCGATCAGCGCTTCCGCCGCCCCGGCCGTCGCCTCGGCCGCCTGGTGGTAGACGCTGCGCTCGTCGCCGGCCGCGAACACGATCTTGTGGCGCACGACGACCTCCGGGTCCGTCGCCGCGCCGCGCACCGCCACGGCCGAGGTCCAGTAGGTGTGGGGCCGAAAGCCGAGGACGACGGGGGCGGGAGGATCGGACATGGCGCGCCTTCGAGCTTCGCCGTCCAGCTTGTCAGTTGACGTCAGCATCGTCGAGCCGCGGGCGTGACCCGCCCCGTTGTCGGGCCTATCTTCCGCGTATGACCGACACCCTCGACGCCGCCCCCACGACCCTGGACGAGATTCCGCGCCAGCCGACGCAAGACGGGCCGGCCGTGCGGCTCTACATCGTCGACGGCTCGGGCTTCATCTTTCGCGCCTACCACGCCCTGCCGCCGCTGACCCGGAAGACGGACGGGCTGCCGGTCGGGGCGGTGAGCGGCTTCTGCAACATGCTGTGGAAGCTGATGGAGGACATGAAGGCGGCGCCCGACGCGCCGACCCACCTGGCGGTGGTGTTCGACAAGTCGGAGGTGACGTTCCGCAACCAGCTCTACGCCGACTACAAGGCGCACCGGCCGCCGCCGCCGGAGGACCTGATCCCACAGTTCCCGCTGGTGCGCGAGGCGACGCGGGCGTTCGGCGTGCCCTGCCTGGAGCTGGGCGGCTACGAGGCCGACGACATCATCGCCGCCTATGCCTGCAAGGTGCGCGACGCGGGCGGCGAGGTGGTGATCGTCTCCTCCGACAAGGACCTGATGCAGCTGGTTGGCGACCGCGTGTCGATGCTCGACACCATGAAGAACGTCCGCATCGGCCGACCGGAGGTGATGGAGAAGTTCGGGGTCGGGCCGGAGAAGGTGGTCGACGTGCAGGCCCTGTGCGGCGACAGCGTCGACAATGTGCCCGGCGCGCCGGGCATCGGCGTCAAGACCGCCTCGGCGCTGATCAACGAGTACGGCGACCTCGATGCGCTTCTCGATAGAGCCCATGAAATCAAACAGGAAAAACGCCGCCAGACGCTGATCGAGTTCGCCGACCAGATCCGGCTCTCGCGTCAGCTGGTGACGCTCGACTGCGACACGCCGCTGCCGCAGCCGGTGGACGAACTGGCGCTGGCCGATCCGGACCCGAAGGTTCTGGGCGAGTTCCTGGAGCGTCTGGAGTTCCGATCCCTGGCGCGCCGGGTGACCGAGGCGCGCGGCGGCGGATCGCCGGCGCCGCAGCCGCCGAGGGCGCCGGCCGAGCCGGAAGCGCCGCCGGCCATCGACACCACGACCTACTCTTGCGTCCGCGACCTCGCCGAGCTCGATGCCTGGATCGCCAAGGCGCGCTCGGCGGGCGTCGTCGCCCTCGACGCGGAGACCGACGGGTTCTCGTCCTCGACCTCCGACCTCTGCGGCGTCTCGCTGGCGGTCGCGCCCGGCCAGGCCTGCTACGTCCCGCTTGGCCACAGCGCCGACGAGGGCTTCGCGCTGTCGACCTCGGACGAGCTCGGCCAGATCCCGATGGGCGAAGCGCTGGCCCGGCTGAAGCCGCTGCTGGAAGACCCCGGCGTGCTGAAGGTGGCGCACAACGCCAAGTACGAACTCGGCGTGCTGTCGCGGCTCGCCATCGAGGTGGCGCCCATCGAAGACACCATGCTGATCAGCTACGTGCTCGAGGGCGGGCTGCACAATCATGGCCTGGCCGACCTCGCCAAGCTGTGGCTGGACCACGAACCGATCGCCCTGAAGGCGGTGACCGGCTCGGGTAAGGCGCAGAAGAGCTTCCGGCATGTGGCCCTGGCCGACGCCACCGCCTACGCCGCCGAGGACGCCGACATCACCATCCGGCTCTACCGGCTGCTCCGGCCCCGGCTCGCCCGCGAAGGCCTGCTCACGGTCTATGAGACGCTGGAGCGGCCGATGCCCAAGGTGCTGGCCGAGATGGAGGCGGCGGGCGTGCGCATCGACCCGGCGCAGCTGCACACCCTCTCCAACGACTTCTCGCTGCGCATGGCCGACTTCGAGGCGGAGGCCACGCAGCTGGTCGGCCGGCCGTTCAACCTCGGCAGCCCCAAGCAGATCGGCGACGTGCTGTTCGGCGAGATGGGCCTGCCCGGGGGCAAGAAGACCGCGACCGGCGTCTGGTCCACGGACGCCTCGGTGCTGGATCAGCTGGCGGCCGAGGGCCATGCGCTGCCGCGCCTGCTGCTCGACTGGCGCCAGCTCTCGAAGCTGAAGGGCACCTACACCGACGCCCTGGCGAGCGCGGTGTCGGGCAAGACCGGGCGCATCCACACCTCCTATGCGCTCGCCTCGACCACGACGGGGCGACTGTCGTCCAATGACCCCAACCTGCAGAACATCCCGGTGCGCACCGAGGAGGGCCGCAAGATCCGCCGCGCCTTCGTCGCCGAGCCGGGGAACCTGCTGATCAGCGCCGACTACAGCCAGATCGAGCTCAGGCTGGTGGCGCACATCGGCGACATCCCGCAGCTGAAGCGGGCGTTCCTGGACGGCCTCGACATCCACGCCTCCACCGCGTCGGAGATGTTCGGCGTGCCGGTGGAGGGCATGCCGGCCGAGACCCGCCGCCGCGCCAAGGCGATCAACTTCGGCATCATCTACGGCATCTCGGCGTTCGGCCTCGCCAACCAGTTGGGGATCCCGCAGGACGAGGCGCGCGCCTACATCAAGACCTACTTCGAGCGCTTCCCCGGCATCCGCGCCTACATGGACCGGATGAGCCACACGGTGCGTACTCAGGGCTACGTCACCAACGTCTTCGGCCGCAAGATCCACATCCCGGCCGCCGCCTCGAAGGTGATGCACGAGCGCCAGTTCGCCGAGCGGGCGGCGATCAACGCCCCGATCCAGGGCGCGGCGGCCGACGTGATCCGCCGGGCGATGATCCGCATGCCGGCGGCGCTGCGGGGCGAGGGTCTGGAGGCGAGGATGCTGCTGCAGGTGCACGACGAGCTGGTGTTCGAGGCGCCGGCCGAGGAGGCCGAGGCGACGATGGCCGTCGCGCGCCGGGTGATGGAGCGCGCGGCCGATCCGGTGGTCGCGCTCTCGGTGCCGCTCGTGGTCGACGCCCGCGCCGCCGCCAACTGGGACGAGGCGCACTGAGCCTCCCTTCTCTCCTTGCGGGAGAAGGGAGGTTTCTGTGCTGCGGCGCAATGTCAGGGTGTCGCGGGTTTCAATATTTTCCTAGGAAAAACAGATATATAGACTCAGATCACGCAAGCTTGACGCTCTCTGCCGGCGTCTATAGGTTCCGCGCCGACCTGGCCGGGCCGCGGCGGGGACGTCGGGGCTGGCTGCTTAGGTGGCCCCGTCTTCATGTCGCAGCCGGACGACGACAGCCAAGAGGCGCTGAAGCGCCTCGACGAACGGCTCGCGGCGTTCAAGGCCCAGGACGCGTCGAAGACTTCGGCCGATGGCTCGGCCGAGCGCTCGATGGGCGAAGGCTATCGCCTGCTGGGTGAGGTGATCGGCGGAATTCTCGGCGGGCTGGGGCTCGGATACGTGTTCGATCGTGTCGCGCACACGACGCCCTTCGGTCTGGTGATCGGTCTGCTGCTCGGGACCGCGGCCTCCGCCTATGTGGCGGTGAAGGCGGGCGAGCGGTCAGGGCGCCGGATGGCCAAGGGGCCGCCGGCGAAGGAGGATTGAAGTGCTGACGATGGCTGAAATCCAGCCCATGGAGCAGTTCCTGATCCACAAGGTCTCGTGGCTGCCGTCGCTCGGCGTCCCGACCCCCTACGGCTATCTCGACCTGTCGATCACCAATTCCGTGCTGACCATGATCGGTGCGGCGCTCGCGATCTCGGTGTTCTTCCTGGTCTCGGCGCAGGGCAAGGTCGTGCCCGGCCGCCTGCAGGCGTTCGGGGAGATCATCTACGACCTGGTCGACAAGAGCATGACCGGGCCGATGATCGGCGATCGCGGCCGGCCGTTTCTGCCTTACGTCTTCGCCCTGTTTTCGATCATCATGGTAATGAACATCTGGGGCATCGTCCCGGGCGCCTTCACGGTGACCTCCCAGCTGGCGATCACTGTCACCCTGGCCCTGGCCACCTTCGCCATGGTGATCGTCGTCGGGTTTATCCGCAACGGCTTCGGCTTCTTCAAGCTGTTCGTGCCGCAGGGCGTCCATTGGGTGATGCTGATCCTGGTGGTGCCGATCGAGATCTTCTCGTTCTTCGCCCGGCCGGTCACCCTCTCGATGCGACTGTTCGGAAACATGATCGGCGGGCACGTGGTGCTCTACATGTTCGGCAGCTTCGTCGTCGCGATGGGGCTTTTCGCCATGCATGGCGGCCTCGCCTCGCTTGGCTTCCTGGGCTCCGGGCTTTCGCTCTTCATGGTCGTGGCGCTCTCGGCGCTCGAGCTTGTCGTGGCCTTCGTCCAGGCCTTCGTCTTCGCGGCGCTGACCTGCACCTACCTTTCAGATGTCGTGAACCTCGATCACGGCCACTAACTCCATCTTCCAATAGGGGACCTTCTCGACATGGAGCCATCTGTACACGCCGCCAAGCTCATCGGGGCAGGCCTCGCCATGACCGGCGTCATCGGCGCCGGCGCCGGGCTCGGCTTCCTGTTCGGCAACTACCTGCAAGCCGCCATGCGCAATCCCTCGGCCGCGGCCGGCGAGCGGGGCATGCTGTTCTTCGGCTTCGCGGTGACCGAGGCCATGGGCATTTTCGCCCTCGTGATGGCTCTCATCATCCTCTACGCGGGCTGACCATGGCCGACGCCGCCAGCGCGGCGGCCGCCGCCGACAAGGCCTCGGCCGGCCTCCCGCAATTCGACCTCGGCCAATGGCCGGGCGAAATCGTGTGGATGCTGATCGTTTTCGGCGTCCTCCTGGTCCTGTTCTCCAAGGTGTTCGTGCCTAAGGTGGGTGGGACCATCGCCGCGCGCGAGGACAAGATCGGCGGCGACATCGGCGAGGCCCGTCGCCTGCGCGACGAGGCCGAGGCGCAAGCCAAGGCCGCGGCGGAGGAACTGGCCCAGGCGCGAGCCCGGGCGCAGAAGCTGGCGGCCGACGCCAAGGCCGAGGCCGCCGCCGAGGCCGCCCGGCGTCAGGCGGCGGAGGAAGCAAGGCTCGGACAGTTGATGGCCGAAGCCGAGGCGCGCATCGGCGCGGCGCGCACCGAAGCCATGAGCCAAGTGCGCGGCATCGCCGCCGACGCCGCCGGCGCCATCGTCGAGAAGCTCACCGGCCGGGCCGCCGGCGCCGCCGAGATCGAGCGGGCGCTGGCGAGCGCCGGCTAAGGAAGACGCCCATGGAACTCCTGCAGGACGCGCACTTCTGGGAAGGCGTCGGACTGGCCATCCTGATCGTGGTCCTGATCTCGCTGAAGGCGCCCGGCATGGCGGTGCGCGCTCTGGACGAACGCGGCGCGCGCATCCAGGCCCAGCTCGACGAGGCCACCAAGCTGCGCCAGGAGGCCGAGGACCTCCTGGCCCAGATCAAGATCCAGCGTGAGGCGACCGAGAAGCAGGCCGCCGAGACTCTGGCGCTGGCCAAGGCCGACGCCGAGCGGATGGCCGTCGAGGCCAAGGAACGGCTCGAGGAGCAGATCAAGCGCCGCGGCGAGCTCGCCGAGCGGCGGATCGCCCTGGCGGAGTCGCAGGCCGCCGCCGAAGTCAAGGCCGCCGCCGCGGAATTGGCCGCCCAGGCCGCCGAAGCGGTGCTCGCCGCCCGCCTCGCCGCCGCCGCCGACGACCCCCAGGTCGACGGCGCCATCGGCCAACTTGCCGGCAAGTTCCAGTAGGGCGGATGCCCTCTTCGGCCCTTCGGGCCACTTCCCCCAAAAAGAGAGTCAGCGGGCGAGGCGGCCTCCGCCGCTTACTTCCACCGCCGTCTTGTCTTCACCGCGAACCGCCAGCGCGCCGGCAACAGCTGCCGCTCGAACCGCAGCAGCGCCTGCCAGGCCACCGCGGCGACTTCCGGCTCGCGCCGCAGCAGGCGGCGGACCGGGAACAGCAGGCGCGGATGGCGGCGCTGGAGGTCGATAAAGGTGCGCCGCGCGCGCCTGGACGAACGCAGCGACAGCACCAGCCCCACCGCCAGAACCGGCGCCCCGAGATGGCCGGGCAGCACGGCGAACACCGCTCCGAGCGCGATCAGCCCATAGCCGACGCCGGCCAGCAGCCAGCGTCCCACCCGCCGGCCGAACGAGAGCCCGTTGGCGGCGTGCAGGGGGACGGTCGTACGAAGGCTCGCGGCGGACATGCATTGGCTCGGTGATGGCGAGCGCGAGGAAAGCGCCGCCCAAGCTTCAATATGGATGCGACTCGGGCGGCGGATAGACGGCCCTCGGACGAATCCGTGTCGGGAGCCATGAAACGCCCCGGCTGTGGCAAAGGCGCCGCAGCGGTGTGGCGCGCCGGGACGCGAAAACGATCGACACTCTGACACGTCATGGCCGGGCGACGTCCCGGCCACCCATGCCCATGTCGCCTCCGACGCCCATCGCGAACCTTGACCGTGGGTTACCGGCATTCCGCGCTTCGCGCTGCAGCCGGTAATGACGTGATTGTGGTGAAACCCTGACGCTCGCCGGAGCCTGGGCGGCTACGCCGCCGGCGTCCAGCGCAGGCGCGGCTTGCGGGCGGCGGCGGTCTCGTCGAGGCGACGGAGCGGGGCCTCGTAGGGCGCGCCCTTGAAGCGCGTGACATCGCCGGCCTTGGCGGCCGCCGCCAGCTCCAGCATCGCGTCGCAGAAGCGGTCGATCTCGCGCTTCGGTTCGGTCTCGGTGGGCTCGATGAGCATCGCGCCATGCACGACCAGCGGGAAGTAGACGGTCATCGGGTGGAAGCCTTCGTCGATCAGCGCCTTGGCCACGTCGAGGGTGGTGACGCCCGTGCCCTCCAGCCAGGCGTCGTCGAACAGCGCCTCGTGCATGCAGGGACCGTCCGGAAACGCGGCGCTCATCGCCTCGCTCAGCCGCGCCTTGACGTAGTTGGCGTTCAGCACCGCGTCCTCGGCGACCTGGCGCAGGCCGTCCGAGCCGTGGCTCAGCATGTAGGCGAGGGCGCGGACGTACATGCCCATCTGGCCGTGGAAGGCGCAGAGCCGTCCGAAGGCCCGGGCCGCCTCGCCCCCGTTGCGCTCGAGCAGCCTGAGGCCGTCGGCGCCGCCGACGACCCACGGAGCGGGGGCGAAAGGCGCCAGCGCCTCGGAGAACACCACCGGACCCGCGCCCGGTCCGCCGCCGCCATGCGGGGTGGAGAAGGTCTTGTGCAGGTTGATGTGCATGGCGTCGACGCCGAGGTCCCCCGGCCGAACTCGGCCGACGATGGCGTTGAAGTTGGCGCCGTCGCAGTAGAAGAACGCCCCGGCCCCGTGGGTGAGCCGCGCGATCTCGATCACGTCGCGCTCGAAGAGGCCGCAGGTGTTGGGGTTGGTCACCATGACCGCAGCGACGTCCGGCCCGAGCTTGGCCGCGAGATCGGCGATGTCGACCCGGCCGTCGGCGGTCTGGGCGATCTCCCTCACCTGGTAGCCGGCCAGCGCCGCGGTGGCGGGGTTGGTGCCGTGGGCCGAGACGGGCGTCAGCACCGTGCGCCGGGCATCGCCGCGGGCTTCGAGCGCGGCGCGGATCGCCAGCAGGCCGCAGAGTTCCCCATGCGCCCCGGCCTTGGGCGAGAGCGCCACCGCCGGCATGCCGGTGAGGGTCTTCAGCCAGTGGGCCAGCTCGTCCATCAGCTCGATCGCGCCGCGCACGGTGGACTGCGGCTGCAGCGGATGGATGTCGGCGAAGCCCGGCAGGCGCGCCATCTTCTCATTGAGCCGCGGGTTGTGCTTCATCGTGCACGAGCCCAGCGGATACATCGCCAGGTCGATGGCGTGGTTCTTCTGGCTGAGCCGCACGTAGTGGCGGAGCGTCTCCGGCTCCGAGAGGCCGGGCAGGCCGATCGGCGCGTCGCGCGTCAGGCCGGCGAGGTCCGAAACGTCGAGTGCGACGTCAGGCAGGTCGACGCCGGTCTTCGACCAGCCGCCGAGTTCGAAGATCAGCGGCTCGTCCTGGACGAGGCCGTGGCCGTGGGTTTCGGCCAACGGATCGCCAAGCGCTTCGGGCTGGGTGGCGCGGCCGACCGCGAGCATGGGCATCAGGCGATCTCCTCGCGAAGGGCGGCGGCGAAGGCGGCGATGTCCGCCTCGGAGGTGGTCTCGGTGGCGCAGACGAGCAACACGTCGTCCATGCCGGCCGTGGGATCGAGCCGCGAGACCGGGACGCCGGCGATGACGTCCTCGGCCACGAGCGCCTCGACGATGTCGGCCGCGGCGCGGGGCAGCCGGACGGCGAACTCGTTGAAGAACCGCGGCGTGAGGATCTCGACGCCCGGAACCTTGGCCAAGGCCGCACTCAGCGCGCGGGCGCGGGCGTGGTTGATCCCGGCGAGGCGGCGCAGGCCGGTCTCGCCCAGCAGGGTCATGTGGATCGAGAAGGCCAGTGCGCACAGACCGGAGTTTGTGCAGATGTTGGAGGTCGCCTTCTCGCGGCGGATGTGCTGCTCGCGGGTGGA
>DATJRL010000506.1:0-8026 GCA_035504785.1 Caulobacteraceae bacterium | reverse complement strand
CGCGATGTCCGGGGCCGAGGAGGCGCGCAACGCGTTGCGGAAATCCACCATCGCCACCGCGACGCCCTCGGCGGCGATGAGGCGGCCCCAGGCGCGATACATGCCGTCGAACGCCGACATCGACGCCATGCCGCCGCCGTGCAGGTAGACGACGCCCGGAAGGACCGCGTCGCCCTCTGGCCGGATGAACTGGACCTTGATTTCATTGGCGTCCGGCTGCGCGGTGAAGGTCTCGGTGCGGGTGACGAGACCGGCGGAGGGCGCGACCTGCTCGTTATCGAGGGCGTCCATCATCGGCTTCATCGCCATGAACCGAGCATTTGCTTCCGGGCTGTTCTGCGCCGCGACGAGTTCCTCGCGGTTCTTTGCGTCGGCGACGGGCTGGGCTTCCGGGAACGCGCCGAGCACGACCTTGATGCGCGGATCGATGCGGGGGTCGCTGACGAGCTTCGAAGCCATGGGGCGCATCTCCTGGGTTGGCGTTGCTCATCCGTAGAGCAACCGGGCGCTAGTCCAAAGCGGCGGCCGCCGCATCGAGTGACGGCGGCGATTGCTGGCCGACGAAGACCGCAGGTGCGGTCCGGTTCGGCGACCGACCGCTTGGCCGGGTCGACAAGTCGGGTATTGGTCTTCTCGCGCTAGCTCTTTTCAAAAACCATCGCCTTGGTGAGGAAAGCCGAGTCCTCGGCAACCGGCTTGAGCCCCGCCGCCCCGAACAGGGCGGAAAGGTCGGTCTTGGCGTAGCCGGCGTAATAGGGCTCGTGGAAATATGCCGGAAAGGCTTCCAGCAAGCGAGCGAGGCGCGGCTCGTCGGCGGGCTGGATGGAGTCGGCGACCGCGAAGAGGCCACCTGGTTTCAACACGCGGGCGGTTTCGGCCGCGACGGCGATCCGGATCGTCGGCGGCAGTTCGTGAAAGAGATAGACGGCGGTCAGCGCATCGAGGCTGGCGTCCGCCAGCGGCAGCTGTTCGGCCTTGGCCTGGAAGAGCGCGGCGCCAGGCGCACTGGCGCGAGCGGCGGCGAGATAGGCAGGAGACAGGTCGGCGCCCAGCAGCCGCGAGCGAGGGAACGCGACGCCGAGGTCATGCAGGAAGGCGCCGGCGCCGCATGCCAGGTCGAGGATCGCGAGGCCGCGGTGGTCGCGCGCGCGCCAGGCCTTGACCAGGAGCGACAGCGCTCGGCGCCGCATCGCGCCGGCCGTGCCGGCGAACAGCGCCTCGACCTGGGCCTCGTACCGCCCGGCGCTTTCGGCGGTGAACCAGCCGCCGGACTGGTAGTGGAAGTTCTGGCGGTAGTAGGCCGGATAGGTGGCCGGCGCCTGGGCGCGCACCTCGGCGCCGTCGCCGCGGCGACGACGCGCCTCGACCGCCCGCGCATCGGCGATGACGTCGAGGGTTCGGCGGATCGCGGCGAGCGGATCGGCGGGCCGGTCGTCCATCGCCGGATAGAGTCCCGCGGCCACATCGGCCGCCTCTTTCTCGAAGGCCGACAGCCAAGCGCGGCGCACGAAACCATCGGGCGGCGGGTCGGCGCTGAGCGTGAAGTCGCTTGGCGTGGCTCGCGCAGGCTTGGCCAGGGCGCGGGCGAACATGCCGGCCGCGCCCCACCAGACCGCCTTGGCGGCGGCGGCGGCGGCGTAAGCGCGGGCGTCCGCCGCGAAGGCGCGCCGGGGTTCCGGCGTCGGGCCTGCGTCTTTGGCGTCGTCCTCGCTCAACCGCCGCTCCGCTCGAACACGCCTGCCAGCTCCACGTGAGGCGACCACAGGAACTGGTCGACCGGCAAGACCCTGGCGAGCGTGAAGCCGGCGTCGGTCAGGATTCGGGCGTCCCTGGCGAAGGTCGCCGGGTTGCAGGAGACGGAGACAACCCGCGCGAGCTTGGAAGCGGCGATCTCGCGATGCTGCTCCGCCGCGCCGGCGCGAGGCGGATCGATGACCGCGGCGTCGAGCTTGCTCAGCTGGGCGGCGAGCACCGGTCGGCGGACGAGGTCGCGGGCTTCGGCGGCGATCGTCTTCAGGCCCGGCGCCGTGGCCAGAGCCGCGGCCAAAGCGCGGATAGCGGGGGCCGAGACGTCGAACGCGGCGATGCTGGACCGCTCCGCGAGGCGCAGGCCGAAGGCGCCGACGCCGCAGTAGAGGTCCGCGACGGTCCGCGCGTCCGCCAGCGCCTCGCCGGCGAAGGCGGCCATCGCCGCCTCCGCGGCCGCGACGGCCTGCAGGAAGCCGCCGGCCGGCAGCGCGACTGCGGCTCGGCCGATCGCGATCACCGGCTGGCGCGCTTGGTATAGAATCTCGCCATCGAGGGTGACGCGGGCGAAGTCCGCGGCGGCGGCCGCCTCCGCGACCCGGGCTTGCGCGTCGGCGGAGAGCGCGCCGGTGCGACGCTCGACGCCGGTGATGTCGACGTCGAGGCCCGTGCCGGTGAGCGTCGCGTGCAGGGTCGGGGCGGACTTGGAATGTTCGAAGAGCGGCGCGGCGAGGCGACGCAGCGCCGGGAAGGCGGCGACGAGGCGCGGATCGGCGACGGGACAAGCCTCGATCGGCGTCAGCCGCCACGAGCGTCGGGCCTTGAACCCGATCAGCGGTTCGCCTCCCCGCCCAGGCCGCGCATGCAGCGCCAAGCGGCGACGCGAGCCTGGCGGCGACGCGAAGGCCGGCGCGAACTCGGTCTCGATCCGCTCGCGCGCCAGCGCCAGCCGAATCTGCTCCACCTTCCAGGCGAGGTAGGGCGCCGGCGCCCAGTGCTGCAGCGCGCAGCCGCCGCAATCGCCGAAGTGCGGACACGGCGGCTGCACCCGATCCGGGCTTGCATCCAGCACCGTCTCGACCTCGGCCCGGTCGCCGGCGACGCGCGCCCTCACCCGCTCGCCCGGGAGGGTCAAGGGAACGAATACCGGTCCTGCCGCCGCGCCATCGCCCTGAGCGCCGACGCGCTGCACCGTCAGCTCCACCATCTCGCTCACCACGCCAACAAGCTCAGCCCGGGATCGTCGCGAAAGTCATCGGCGTGGAGCGTCACGAGCGTGGCGTGGCGCACCGGAGCCTGGGCGGCGATCATTCGATCGAGCACCTTGCGACCGGAGAAGCCGACCACGGCGAGGATCGCTCGATAGGCGTCGGCGGCGGCGTTGTCGAACGGCACGGTGGGAGCGTCCGCGCGCCGGGACCAGGCGTCGCTACGATGCCGCGCCTTCATTCGCGAACAGCTTCTTCAGCTCGGTCTTCATGATCTTGCCGTTGGCGTTGCGCGGCAGGGTTTCGGGCCAGAAGAGGACTTTCACCGGAACCTTGAACGCGGCCAGGCGCTCGGCGACGAAGCTGCGCAGCTCGCGCTCGGTGGCCTCGGCGCCCGGCTTCAGCGTCACCACCGCGGCGGGCTCCTCGCCGAGGGTCTTGTGGGGGATGCCGACCAGCGCCGCGTCCATCACCGCCGGATGGTCGTAGAGGACGTTCTCGACCTCGATGCAGTAGATGTTCTCGCCGCCGCGGATCAGCATGTCCTTGGCCCGGTCGATGATGAAGCAGAAGCCTTCCTCGTCGAGGCGGGCGAGGTCGCCGGTCTTCACCCAACCCTCATGGAAGGTCTGGGCCGTGGCTTCCGGCTTATTCCAGTAGCCCTTCACCACTTGCGGCCCCTTGCACCAGAGCTCGCCGACCTCGCCGACCGGCAGCTCGCGATCGCCCTCGACGGTCATGATCTTCAGATCGGTCACGGCCACCGGCGGGCCGCAGCTGTCGGGGCGGTTCTCGTAATCCTCGGCGCCGTGGCTGGTGGCGGTGGCGGAGGTCTCGGTCATGCCCCAGCCGTTCCCGGGCTGCGACTTCGGGAAGGTCTCGCCGATCTTGCGCACCAGCTCCGGGGCCGAGGGCGCGCCGCCGTAGGCCACGCTCTCCAGCGACGAGAGGTCGTAGTTCTTGCGCGCGGGGTGCTCGATGAGCTGCCAGGCGATGGTCGGCACGCCGCCGGCGCTGTTCACTTTCTCCCGCTCGATCAGTTCGAAGGCGCGCACCGGCTCCCAGCGTCGCATCAGCACCAGCTTGCCGCCGCTGAACAGGATCGGGTTGAGCACCGCGAAACAGCCGGTGGCGTGGAAGAACGGCACCGACAGCAGCATCGCCCGCTGCGGCGCGTTGGGATCTGGCGCGGGCGGCTGCTCGCCGCGGCGCAGGAACGCCCGCTGCGCCACCGAGGCGCCGGCCATGATGTTGGAGTTGATGTTGCGCTGGGTGGCGAGCGCGCCCTTCGGCTTCCCGGTGGTGCCGGAGGTGTAGAAGATAGTGGCGTCGTCCTCGGGGACGATCTCGACGGCCGGCGGTGGGTGGTTCGGCAGGCTGGCCCACGAATCGGGCTTGCCAGTGACGTCCTCGAGCTTGCCGATCAGCGGATCGGCGATCTCTTCTTGCGAGCGCGACACGAAGACCTTCTTCAAGTCCGGGCAGTTCTCCAGGTGCTCGTTGATCCGCTCCAGCCGCTCGGCGTCGACGACCGCCACCTTCGAACCGGAGTCGACGAGGCCATACTCGAGTTCCGGACCGGTCCACCAGGCATTCAGGGGCGTCACGATCGCGCCGAGCGAAGCCGCCGCGTAAAAGGCCACGGGCCACTCGGGCAGGTTGCGCATGATGATGGCGACGCGGTCGCCCTTGGTGACGCCTTGCACCTGCAGCTCGCGAGCGAGGGCGGAGACGGCGCGGAAGAAGGCTTCGAAGCTGACCCGCTCGTCTTCGTGGACCAGGAAGACCTTGTCGCCGAACGCGCGCGCGTGCTCGGCGACGGCCCTGAGCGACGGCGGCAGGTTCTTCCAGACCCGAGTCGAGACGCCCCGGATGACGATCTCCTCCATCTCGCACGGCATGCCCGGCGCGGTGATGATGCGGTGGGCCTCGGCGATGGACATCGCGGGCCAGGGTTTGGCGGGGGTCTCACTCATCGGACAGCTTCCTTCGCGGGCGCTCTCAACCGCGCGCCTTTCGCGGGGCGTGAACAAGCATATGGAACATCGGGATGCAAACGGCGCACGAGAGCCGCTAGCCGAGCTCCTCCACCGCGGTCGCGCCGGGGGCGGCCTGCCGCAGAGCCGCATCGGCCAGCGACAGCAAATGGCGGCGTTCGGCCGGTTTCAGCCCGGGCAACCCGCGGATGGCCGGGAAACGCAACAAAAATCTGTTCGCTCGAGTCCGAACGCGCCCGCCGGGCGATATCCGATCGACGCGACCTTGCCCGCGGGCGAGTCCTCGCCCCAGATGGCGCCGCCGCCGGTCGCGAGAGGACCCATGCACCCGATCAGCCTTCTCACCCTGCCGAACGTGTTCAGCTACGCCGGCGTGGCGCTGTTCGCCGCGACCGGGGCGATGGCCGCGGCCCCACGCAAGCACGACGTGGTGACCTTCATCTTCTTCGCCGTGATCACCGGCCTCGGCGGCGGAACGCTGCGCGATCTGCTGCTGGGCGCGCCGATCGTATGGGTGAATGAGCCCGCCTATCTGCTGGCGGCCGCCGCGAGCGGACTGTTGATTTGGGTGGTCGGGTTTCGCGAAAGCGCGCGGCGGTTGCTGCTCTGGCCCGACGCGCTCGGACTATCGGCCTTCGCGGTGATCGGGGCGGACAAGGCGCTGGCGCTGCACGCCGGCGCGGCCGTGGCGGTGGTGATGGGCGTGCTGACCGCGACCGCAGGCGGCGTCATCCGCGACATCACCGCCGGCGAGCCCTCGGTGCTGCTCTCCCGTGAGATCTACATCACCGCCGCCCTGGCCTCGGCGATCGTCTACGTGTCCGCCCAGCCGCTGATCGGGGCCGACGCCGCGAGCATCGCCGGCTTCGCGGCGGGCGCGGCGCTGCGGATCGCGGCCATGCGGCTCGGCTGGCGGCTGCCGTCCTACGCCGGCGGCGTTCTGGGCCATGCGGCGCCACGGGCCGAGGCCGGATAGGATCGCCTCGATGCCTTTTCGCCAAATCCTCGGCGCCACGACCTGGGTGTTCGCGGACCTTCGCGAGCTGATGGCGAAGGCTTCGCCCTATCGCTCCGGCGACGCCCTGGCGGGGCTGGCGGCGGGCAGCGCCGAGGAGGCGGTCGCCGCACGGATGGCGCTGGCCGATCTGCCGCTCGCGAACATCCTCGCCGATCCGCTCGTCGCCTACGACGCCGACGAGGTGACGCGCCTCATCTGCGACAGTCACGACGCCGACGCCTTCGCCCCGATCGCGACCATGACCGTGGGCGAGTTCCGCGAATTCCTGCTCAGCGACGAGGCGACCGGCGAGACGCTGGCGGCCCTGGCCCCCGGCGTGACGCCCGAGATGGCGGCCGCGGTCAGCAAGATCATGCGCAACCAGGATCTGATCCTCGCCGCCAGCAAATGCCGCGTGACCACCGCTTTTCGGGACACCATCGGCCTGCCCGGCCGGATGGCGACGCGGCTGCAGCCGAACCACCCGACCGACGACCCCGCCGGCATCCTCGCCTCTATCCTCGACGGCTTGCTGCTCGGAAGCGGCGATGCGGTGATCGGGGTGAACCCCGCGACCGACAACCTCGCCCAGCTCGGCGACATGGTGCGGCGCCTGGCGGACCTGATCGCCCGCTTCGAGATCCCCACCCAGTCCTGCGTGCTCACCCACGTGACCGGTTCGCTGCGGATGATCGAAGCCGGCGCGCCGGTCGACCTGGTGTTCCAGTCCATCGCGGGAACCGAGGCGGCCAACGCCAGCTTCGGCGTCAACCTCGCCTTGCTGGAAGAAGCCCGGGACGCGGCCCGGGCGCTGAAGCGCGGAACGGTGGGCGAGAACGTCATGTACTTCGAGACCGGCCAGGGCTCGGCGCTGTCGGCCGGCGCCCACCATGGCCTCGACCAGCAGACCGCGGAGGCCCGCGCTTACGCCGTCGCGCGGCGCTTCGAGCCGCTGCTGGTCAACACCGTGGTCGGCTTCATCGGCCCGGAATATCTCTACGACGGCAAGCAGATCATCCGCGCCGGACTCGAGGACCACTTCTGCGGCAAGCTGCTCGGCGCGCCGATGGGATGCGACGTCTGCTACACCAACCACGCCGAGGCCGATCAGGACGACATGGACGTGCTGCTGACCCTGCTGGCGACGGCCGGCGTCACCTTCGTGATGGGCGTGCCCGGCGCCGACGACGTGATGCTGAACTACCAGTCGACCTCGTTCCACGACGCGCTCTATGTGCGTCGGCTTCTGGGCCTGAAACGCGCGCCGGAGTTCGAGGGCTGGCTGCGGCGGATGCGGCTGGCGGACGATCGCGGGCGCCTGATCGCGCCGACCTCGCGCCATCCGCTGCTGCTCGCGGCGGCTGGGCGCGACCGATGAGCGAGCTCCGGACGCGCGATCCCTGGGCCGCGCTGGCGGCGCTGACGCCGGCGCGCGTCGCGCTCGGCCGGGTCGGAGCGAGCCTGCCGACCCGCGAAGTGCTCGCCTTCGCCCTCGACCACTCACGGGCGCGGGACGCGGTCCACTTGCCCTTCGACGCCGACGGCCTGGCGCAGGAGGTCGCGGCGCTCGGTTTCGACACGGTGACGGTGGCCAGCCAGGCGCCCGACCGCGCCACCTACCTGCGCCGGCCCGACCTCGGGCGCCGGCTGGACGCCGCGTCGTCGCGGACGTTGGCGCCCGTACCGTCCGGCGCCGACATCGTCGTCGTGGTCGCCGACGGCCTCTCCAGCGCCGCGGTCCACGCGCACGCCGCGGCTCTGCTCGCCGAGCTCGGGCCCCGGCTCCGCGCTGGAGGCTGGCGCCTCGGCCCCGTCGTGCTCGCCCACCAGGCGCGAGTGGCGCTGGGCGACGAGATCGGCGAACGACTGGGCGCCCGGTTCGCGATCCTGCTGGTCGGCGAGCGCCCGGGCCTTTCCTCGCCCGACAGCCTCGGCGCCTATCTTACGTTCGCGCCGCGCGTGGGACGAACCGACGCCGAGCGCAACTGCGTTTCCAACATCCGCCCCGCCGGCCTCGCCTACGCCGAAGCCGCCCGCACCATCGCCTGGCTCACCGGCGAGGCGCTGCGGCAGGGATT
>DATJRL010000505.1:0-2836 GCA_035504785.1 Caulobacteraceae bacterium | reverse complement strand
TGGGTTCTTGCGTTGCGACCCGTTCCGGTCGACAGGACGGGGTCAAATCTGGACGGTCGCCGCCCTTGTCCGGGGCGTTGGCCGAAGCGAGGTGAGCCGAAGGTGGCCGATAGCGTAGCCGGCGCGAGCGCCGATCCCACCCATGCGGCGCCGGACCCAAGTCGGCGCGACTTCATCTACATCGCGACGACGGTCGCGGCCCTCGGCGGCGTCGCCGCCGTCGCCTGGCCGCTGGTCGACCAGATGAATCCGTCGGCCGACACGCTGGCCCTCTCCTCGATCGAGTACGACGTCTCCAAGGTGCCGCTCGGCCAGGAAGTGACCCTGCTCTGGCGCAAGCAGCCCCTGTTCGTGCGACACCGGACGCCGGTCGAGATCGCCGAGGCGGTCGCGGGCGATACGGCGCCGCTGCGCGATCCGGCGACCGACGCTTCGCGGGTGAAGCCCGGCAAGTCGGAGTGGCTGATCGTGGTGGGCGTCTGCACCCACCTCGGCTGCACGCCGGCGTTCGGGGGCGGGCCGTACGGCGGCTATCTCTGCCACTGTCACGGCTCGGTCTACGACACCTCGGGCCGCATCCGTTCGGGGCCGGCGCCCAAGAACCTGGCGGTGCCGGACTACGCCTTCCTCACCGACACCCACATCAAGGTGGGCTGAACACCATGAGCGGACCCTCGACCTACGAGCCGAAGACGGCCATCGAGCGCTGGCTCGACGCGCGCCTGCCCATCCTGCGCTTCAGCGCCGACCTGTTGGATTTCCCGACTCCGAAGAACCTGAACTACTGGTGGACGTTCGGCGGCATCCTCGCCTTCTGCCTGGTGACCCAGATCGTCACCGGCGTCGTTTTGGCGATGCATTTCGATCCCACCGGCGCCGGCGCCTTCCTGTCGGTGCAGAGCATCCAGCGTGACGTCAATTACGGCTGGCTGATCCAGGGCATCCACGCCAACGGCGCGTCGATGTTCTTCGTCGCCGTCTACATCCACATGTTCCGCGGCATGTACTACGGCTCCGCCAAGTCGCCGCGCGAGGTGCTGTGGCTGATCGGCGCCTTGATCTACCTGACCATGATGGCGACCGCCTTCATGGGCTACGTGCTGCCCTGGGGCCAGATGAGCTTCTGGGGCGCCAAGGTGATCACCAACCTGTTCAGCGCCATCCCGGTGGTCGGTCCGTCGATCACCACCTGGCTCTGGGGCGGCTTCGCCGTCGACAGTCCGACGCTGACCCGCTTCTTCGCGCTTCACTACCTGCTGCCGTTCGTCATCGCCGCGCTGGTGGCGCTGCATATCTGGGCGCTGCACGTGCCGGGCAACGGCAACCCGACCGGCGTCAACGTGAAGAGCAAGTCCGACACGCTGCCCTTCCATCCGTACTACACGGTGAAGGACCTGTTCGCGATCTCGGTGTTCATGCTGATGTTCGCGGCTTTCGTGTTCTACATGCCCGAAGCGCTCGGCCACGTGGACAACTATACGCCCGCCAACCCGATCGTGACGCCGCCACATATCGTGCCCGAGTGGTACTTCCTGCCCTATTACGCGATGCTGCGCGCCGTGCCGGACAAGCTGCTTGGCGTGCTGACCCTAGGCGCGGCGCTGCTCAGTATCTTCGCACTGCCCTGGCTCGATCGCTCGCCGGTGCGTTCGATGCGCTACCGCCCGCAGGCGAAGCTCTATTTCGCCCTCTTCTGCCTGTCGGTGGTCATCCTCGGCTTCGCCGGCGCGAAGGAGGTCGACGACCCGGTGATCCCGGGGCTGCAGGGCTTCACGCTGCTCGACGCCAACATCAACAGCTGGGTGTGGCCGTCGCGGATCTTCGGCCTGTACTACCTGGTCTACTTCTGGGTCATCCTTCCGATCGTCCTGCCGATGACCGAAAAGCCGCTTCCGGTGCCGGAGTCGATCTCCGCGCCAGTGCTGTCGCATCCGGCCGCCGCGCCCGCCGGCGCCCCCGCCGCGCCTGAGAAGAAGGGTTGAAACGGCCAATGTTGCGCAAGCTCACCGCTCTGGCCGTCGCCGCCGGCTTCTTCGCCGCGGCCCCCGCGTTCGCGGAGTCGACACAGGCCCCGCTGAAGCACGTCAACTGGTCGTTCTCCGGCCTCTTCGGCCAGTACGACCAGGCCCAGTTGCAGCGCGGCTTCAAGGTGTACCGGGAAGTCTGCTCGCAATGCCATTCGCTGAAACTGATCGCCTTCCACGACCTGGGCGAGCGCGGCGGGCCATTCTGGTCGGCGAGTTACCCGAACGCCAACGACAACCCGTACGTGAAGGCCATCGCCTCGCAGTTCAAGGTGCCGGACATCGACACCGACACCGGCGACACCATCCAGCGCACCGCGACCAGCGCCGACTCGATGCCGCCGCCCTATCCGAACGACACCGCCGCCAAGGCGACGCTGGGCGCCGCGCCGCCGGACATGTCGCTGCTGGCCAAGGCGCGCGAGGGCGGACCGGACTACATCTACTCGCTGGTCACGGCCGACATCCCAGCCGGCTCGAAGACGGTGACGGCTTATGCGCCGACGCCGGCCTGCCTCGATCTGCCCGCCGGCAAATACTACAACCCCTACCTGATGGGAGACCTCTCGACCTCCCTGAAGCCGAACTGCCACGACGTGCCGGTGGGCGGGATCATCGCCATGCCGCCGCCGCTGGCCGACGGCAAGGTGACCTTCGACGACGGCACGCCCTCGACCATCGACCAGGAAGCCCAGGACGTCGCGGCGTTCCTGCAATGGGCGTCCGACCCGAAGCTGGAGCAGCGCAAGCAGATGGGCCTGGCCGTGATGGTCTACCTGGCCCTGTTCTCCGGCGTGCTCTACGCCGCCTAT
>DATJRL010000504.1:0-3876 GCA_035504785.1 Caulobacteraceae bacterium | reverse complement strand
CCACCACCCTGACCCCGGCGGCGGTGACCAAGGCGCTGACCGACGCCGGCCTGAAAGCGGCGCCCACGGGGATCGAGCACGGGACGATCACCGCCGTCGCTGGCGGCAAGCCCTTCGAGGTCACCACCCTCAGGCGCGACGTCGAGACGGACGGCCGGCGGGCCGTGGTCGCCTTCACCACCGACTGGGCCGAGGACGCGCAGCGCCGCGACTTCCGCCTCAACGCCCTCTACGCCGACCCCAACGGCAAGCTCTACGACCCCACCGCCGGCGGTCTCGCCGACGCCCGCGCCGGCCGCGTCGTCTTTGTCGGCGAGGCCGAGACCCGCATTCGCGAGGACGCCTTGCGCATCCTGCGGTTCTTCCGGTTCCAGGCCTGGTACGGCAAGGGCGAGCCGGACGCCGTGGGCCTGGCGGCCTGCGCCGCGCTGAAGCGCCTGATCCGCAACCTCTCCGCCGAGCGTGTCTCGACCGAACTGCTGAAGCTGCTCGCCGCCGAGGACCCACGCGGCGTCGTGCGGCTGATGGCCAAGACCGGGGTGCTGTCGGAGACCCTGCCCGAGGCGCAAGGCGTGGAGCGCTTCGAGCGGCTGGTCGGCATCGAGACCGAGATGCTGTTCACCGAGGACGCGCTGCTGCGCTTGGCCGCCCTGCTGCCGAACGATCCGGCGGTCGCGGAGTCGCTCTCGCAACGCCTGCGCCTGTCCAACGCCGATCGCGAGCGCCTCGTGGCCGCGCTGGGAACCGAGCCGCGGCTGGTCTCCTGGCAGAGCCCCAAGGAGACGCGTCGGCAGGTCTACCGCCTCGGCGCACGGGCCTTCTGCGACCGCGCGACCCTGGCCTGGGCCGCCTCGGATCGTCCCGCAGCCGCCACGCAATGGCGGGCGCTGATCCCGACCGCCCGAGGTTGGACGCCGCCGCGCTTCGCGCTCACCGGCGAAGAGGTGATGGCCGCCGGCGTCCCGCAGGGACCGCTGGTGGGCCAGGTCATGCGCGAAGTCGAAGACTGGTGGGTCGAAAACGACTTCCCGGATGACGAACTGGCGCTGATCGAGCGGCTGAAAGCGGTGGCGCAAGGGATGGCGTACTGATGCGCATTGGGATCCTGGCGGCCGGCGACACGCCAAGGCGCCTGGCCGACGCGTTCGGCCACTACCCGACCATGTTCGAGGGTCTGCTCGACGGCCACGGATTCGACTGGCGCGTCTTCGACGTGGCGCACGGAGACTTCCCGGAGCGGCCCGAAACCTGCGACGCCTACATCGTCACCGGCGCGGCGGCGGGCGTCTACGATCCCGACCCCTGGATCGGCGACCTGCTGGGCTTCCTGCGCAAGGCGCGAGGCAAGGCCAAGCTGGTCGGCGTGTGTTTCGGCCATCAGGCCCTCGCCCAGGCCTTCGGCGGCCAGGTGATCAAGTCGCCCAAGGGCTGGGGCGTGGGGCTGCACACCTACGAGGTCGGCCGGCGGCAAGGCTGGATGGACGCTGCGCCCGCCTTTTCGCTGTCGGCCTCGCACCAGGACCAGGTGGTGAACGCGCCGCCCGGCGCAACGGTCGTGGCCGGATCGGACTTCTGTCCGTACGGCATGCTGGCCTACGGCGACGAGGCGATCTCGCTGCAGCTGCACCCGGAGTTCGCGCCCGATTACTCGATCGCCCTGATCGCCGGCCGCCGCGGCGACCGCATCCCGGAAGACCTGGCCGAGCGGGCGATCGCCAGCCTCAAGCAACCCGACGACCACGAAGAGGTCGCCGGGTGGATCGCGAGATTTCTGGCGAAGTAATTCTCCTTCCCCTTGAGGGGAGGGGTTAGGCGTGATGGGCCGCCGCAGGCGGCAATCGTCCTAAGGTTCACCACAAAGGACACGAAGGCGGCTTTCGTGGCTCGGAAACCTCGGGCCAATCCCAGACTCGCGTTCCTGCGTGTCCTTCGTGTCCTTTGTGGTGAAATCGGAGGCCGATGACGGCCCGGCTGCCGCCGGGCGGGGCTCCGAGTTCGTGAGGTTCGTGGACACACCTTGCGACCTCTCGGCCGCGGCTTACTGGAAGAAGCCTTGAGCTCCACTCATGCCGTACCGTCGGCCGCGAGCTGGCGGCTAAGGCCAGGCGACCATCGGGGGCAGGGAGGAGAGCATGGTGTCGATGTTGGCGCCCTGGCGGAAGCCGAACATGGTGCCGCGGTCGTAGAGCAGGTTGAACTCCACGTAGCGGCCGCGGCGGGTCAGCTGCTCGGCGCGGTCCTGGTCGGTCCAGGGCTCGTCCATCCGGTGACGGACGATCTTCGGGTAGACCTCGAGGAACGCCTCGCCGACGGCTCGGGTGAAGGCGAAATCGCGCTCGAAGTCGCCGGTGTCGTGCTGGTCGTAGAAGATGCCGCCGACGCCGCGCGGCTCCTTGCGGTGCGGCAGGTAGAAGTATTCGTCGCACCAGGCCTTGTAGCGGGGGTGCCATTCGGGATCGAAGGCGTCGCAGGCGCGCTTCATCGCGGCGTGGAACAGCACGGCGTCTTCGGCGTCCTGGCTGCGCTGCGACTCCAGCATCGGCGTCAGGTCGGCGCCGCCGCCGAACCAGCCTTCGGCGGTGGAGAGGAAGCGCGTGTTCATGTGCACCGTCGGAACCCGCGGCGAACGCGGATGGATGATAAGGCTGATGCTGGCCGAGACGTAGGTCGGATCCTTGTCCGCGCCCGGCATGCTCGCGGCCATCTCTGGCGAGAACCTGGCCAGCGCCGCCGAGGTGTGCACCCCGGCCTTCTCGAAAAGACGCCCGGAGAGGAAGCCGCCGGTTCCGCCGCCCTCGCCGGATTCCCGCGCCCACGGACGGAAATCGAATCGCCCCGGCTCGCTCCCGTAGAGCGACGCCGGCGCTTCGGCCTCGAGGATCTCCAGCGTTCCGCAGATCCGGCGCTGCAGCGTCTCGAACCAGTCTTTCGCCCTCGAGCGTCGCTCCAGGGTCTCGGCAGTGAGGGAGGTCATCGATAGGCTCGACTTTGTGAAATTCGGATTGGCCGTTGAAAAAGCCCAAGACGCATTCTAGGGGAACCCCACAAGAGCTTGCTGGGCCGGGGACAGCGAGGCGGAGGCGCGGATTTGCGGCGCCTTGCCGCAGGGTCGCGACCGACACAGACGCAGCGAGTTGTTGCGATGGGCGCCGATCCGGGGGACTGGAACCGGCGTGATCATTGGTGGGCGGCGTGTCCCGACGATCGGGCCGGCGCCGAAGCGCGAGGTGTGACGAATTGGCCGAGAGCGTAGCGGGCGCGACTCCCGACACCCATGAGGCTCCGGACCCATCCCGGCGTGACTTCATCAACATCGCCGCCGCCGCCGCCGCCATCGGCGGCGTGGCCGCCGTCGCCTGGCCGCTCATCGATCAGATGAACCCCTCGGCCGACACCCTGGCGTTGTCGTCGATCGAGTACGACGTCTCCAAGGTGCCGCTGGGCCAGGAAGTGACGCTGCTGTGGCGCAAGCAGCCGCTGTTCGTTCGTCACCGCACGCCGGCGGAGATCGCTGCGGCGGTCAGAGACGACCACGCCCCGATGAAAGACCCCGCCACCGACGAGTCCAGAGTGAAGCCCGGCAAGTCGGAATGGCTGGTGCTGGTCGGCGTCTGCACCCACCTTGGCTGCACCCCGGCGTTCGGCGGCGGACCGTACGGCGGCTACCTCTGCCACTGCCACGGCTCGATCTACGACACCTCCGGCCGCATACGCGGCGGTCCTGCGCCGAAGAACCTGGCCGTGCCGACCTACGCTTTCTTGACCGACACCCACATCAAGGTGGGCTGAACCCATGAGCGGACCCTCGACCTACGAGCCGAAGACGGCCATCGAGCGCTGGCTCGACGCGCGCCTGCCCATCGTGCGCTTCAGCGC
>DATJRL010000503.1:0-5963 GCA_035504785.1 Caulobacteraceae bacterium | reverse complement strand
GGACAACTCGCTGCTGGTCAACATGCCGGCCGGGGTCGGCAACCTGATCCGCGAGAAGGGCGACTACAACTGGGGCTTCTGGACCGAGCCGGAGCCGAACCTGGAGAACCGCAAGCTGTGGTGGCCGCGCGGCAAGGGGCTCGGCGGCTCGTCCTCGATCAACGGCATGATCTACATCCGCGGCCATGCCCGCGACTACGACCAGTGGCGGCAGATGGGCCTCGCCGGCTGGGGCTATTCGGAGATCCTGCCGTACTTCAAGCGCGCCGAGGATTTCGAGGGCGGCGCCGACGCCTATCACGGCGCGGGCGGCCCGTTGCACGTCTCCAGGGCCGCCTCGAAGAACCCCATCTACAGCGCCTTCGTCGAGGCCGGCGTGCAGGCTGGATATTTGCGAACCAGCGATTTCAATGGGTTCCAGCAGGACGGTTTCGGCCCGTATCAGCTGACGATCAAGGACGGGAAGCGCTGGAGCGCCTCGGCGGCCTACCTGCGCCCCATCCTCGGCAAGCGCCCGAACCTGACCCTGGAGATCGGGGCGCGGACCAGCCGGATCCTGATCGAGAACGGCCGCGCCATCGGGGTCGAGTTCCTGCAGGACGGCCAGACCCGCCAGGCGCATGCGGGCGCCGAGGTGCTGTTGGCGGCGGGCGCGGTGCAGTCGCCGCAGATCCTTCAGCTCTCCGGGATCGGCGACCCGGAGCAGCTCAGCGCCGTCGGGATCAAGCCCGTGCATCCCCTGAAGGGCGTCGGCGAGAACCTGCAGGACCACCTCGACGTCATCGTCTCGTGGGAAACGCCGACGGTGAAGACCGCCTACTCCCACTCGACCGGGATCGGCCGCCTCACGACCGGCCTGACCTATCTGCTCTTCCGCAAGGGCTTTGGCGCACAGAACTTCCTGGAGTCGGGCGCCTTCCTGAAGTCTCGGCCCGACCTCGACCGGCCCGACCTGCAACTCCACTGCGTGCTGGCGATCATGAAGGACCACGGCAAGGAGACCGTCGCCAGGGACGGATTCTCGGTCCACGTCTGCCAGCTTCGGCCCGAGAGCCGGGGCCGCGTGACCCTGAAGAGCGCCGATCCGACCGACGATCCCGCCATCTTCGCCAACTACCTGGCGACCGAAGAAGATCGTCGGGCGCTGCGCCAGGGCGCCAAGATGGTGCGCGCCCTGGCCGGCGAGGCCGCGCTCAAGCCGATCTGCGGTTCGGAAGGGACGCCCGGAGCGGACGTGCGGACCGACGCCGAGATCGACGCCTGGATCCGGCGGAAATCCGAGACCATCTACCACCCCGTCGGGACCTGCCGCATGGGCCGCGCCGGCGATCCGATGACGGTGGTCGACGGCTCGCTGAGGGTGCAGGCGCTATCCGGCCTGCGGGTGGTGGACGCCTCGGTGATGCCGACGCTGGTGGGCGGCAACACCAACGCCCCGACGATCATGATCGCCGAAAAGGCGGCGGACATGATCCTCGGCCGAAGCGCGCCGGCGCCGATCGATGCGCCGGTGTTCGAGGATCGCGGCGTGGCGGCCGCATAGGGTCTGGTCTCAATTGGCGCGGACGTTTTCCAGAACGAAATCAGTTATATACTAATGTCATCCCGGAGAGCCCGCAGCGGGACTCATCCGGGATCTCCTTGGCGCGGCCGGTGCTGAGGAGATCCCGGCTCTGCGGTCCGCCAGAGGCGGCCCTTCGGCCGGGATGACACGGCGGTGGCAGTGAGGCAGTTGAGTCCGGACCCTAGGTCAGGCCTCCAGATCCTCCGGCAGGATCGCCATTTCGAACAGGAAGTCGCCCTCGTCCTCGTCTTCGTAGACGACCGCGATGAACTCGCCATTCAGCTCCACCTCGGCGGAGTCCTTCTGACGCGGGCGGGCGATCACCTTCAGCTGCGGATTGCCGAATAGGGCCTGCAGGTGCTGCTCGATGCGCTTGACCCCCGCGGCGTCGAGCGTCGCGCCGTCCACCGCCAGCCGGGCCTCGAACTGGTAGGAGCCGTCCTCATCCTCGTCGGGGGTCAGGAACCCGACGACCTTGTCCTTCAGCTTCACCTCGGCGACGTCGGTCAGGCTCGCGCCGAGGGCGAAGTGAGGATTGGCGAAGGTGCGCTTCAGGTGCGCCTGGATGCGGGAGAGGTCTTTCGGGTCCAAGGCGGCGCTCCAGTCTCAAACGGGGCGCGAACCTAGCTGGCTTCTCGGCTATCGCAAGGCGTCAGATCACGTAATCGTACGCGGCGTCGACCAGGGTCTGATCCATGGTCTTGGAAGGCTCGGAACAGGTCGGGCAGTTGACCAGCCGCGCCGGCACCCCCACCGCGGTGCAGCCCGAGGGCACCGGCTTCGTCACCACCGAGCCGGAGCCGATCTTGGCGAAATCGCCCACGGTGATGTTGCCGATCACCATGGCGCCGGAGCCGATCAGCACGCCGCGCCCGATCTTCGGGTGGCGATCCACGCGCTCCGTCGACGTGCCGCCCAACGTCACACCGTGCAGCATCGAGACGTCGTCGCCCACCACCGCCGTCTCGCCGATGACGATTCCCGTGCCGTGGTCGAAGAAAGCGCCCTTGCCGATCTTCGCGGCCGGGTGGATGTCGAGCTGGAAGAGTTCGGAGACCCGGCTCTGCAGATGGAAGGCCAACGCCTCGCGGCCCTTGGTCCACAGCCAGTGCGAGACGCGGTAAGCCTGCAGGCTCAGGAATCCCTTGAAGAACAGGAACGGCTGCACGTAGCCCTTGGAGGCCGGGTCGCGCTCGAAGAAGGCGCGCAGGTCGGCCTCGGCGGCCTCCACGATCGAGCGATCGTCCGCATAGGCCTCTTCGCAGATCTCGCGCAGGCTCATCGGCGTCAACTCCAGGTCGCCAAGCTTGCGAGCGATCTGGAACGACAGGGCGTGGGCGAGGTCGCGGTGGCTCAGCACCACGGAATTGAGCATCGAAGCCAGGGCCGGCTCGGTCTTGGCGATGTGTTCGGCTTCGTTGCGAAGCGCCGCCCATACCGGCGGGACCGCAGCGGCGTGCACGACTTCCAGGCGTTGAACCATGGTCGTCCCGATCCTTCCCTCGCGCACGCGCATGGCCGTTTCGCCCGCCATTGCGCGCCCTCGCCAGCCCATATGGCGCCTCATCCCGCCATCCGCCAGCCAGACTCTCTTGGGCGCGCTTCAGAGTCTCTAAAGCAAACCCAGCGCGCCGGCATTGCTCCGGCCGCCGCGCCATTCTACCTCAGGCGCCGTTGCGCAAGTCCTTAAGAGGCCCCACGCCTTGACCTCGACCGTTCCCGAAGCCCCGGCGTTTGGCGAGGCCGCGCCCATCGCGGCCAGTCCCGAGACCCTCGCCTTCCTGGCGCGTCGCCGCTCGGCCTCGGCGCTCGCGCTGACCGCGCCGGGGCCTGGCGATGCGGAGCTAGCGACGCTGCTGCGGCTCGCCACCCGCGTCCCGGACCACGGCAAGCTCGCGCCCTGGCGCTTCGTGATCCTGCGGGGCGAGGGCAAGCAACGCTTCGTCGCCGGCCTCGAGGCCATCGCCGCCGGCCGTCCGGACGGCGAGAAGCTCAAGGCCAAGCTCGGCAAGATCAAGGCCCCGCCCCTGACCCTCGCGGTCGTCTCCCGCGCCAGCGACGGCGACATCCCCGAGTGGGAGCAGCGCCTGTCCTCGGCCGCGGTCTGCATGAACCTGATCATCGCCGCCCAAGCCATGGGCTACGGCGCCAACTGGATCACCGACTGGTACGCCTACGACGCCGACGCCGGCCGCCTGTTGGGGCTGAACGACGGCGAGCGCATCGCCGGCTACGTCCACCTCGGCACCAGCACCGAGGCCCCGCTGGAACGCGTCCGCCCGGACGTCGCGGCGCTGGTGACCGAGTGGAACTCCCCTCCCCCTTGAGGGGAGGGGCCGGGGGTAGGGGTCTGCCGGCCATACCCGGACGGCGGAGAGAAACCCCCACCCGGCCGCTGCGCGGCCACCCTCCCCTCGAGGGGGAGGGTAACCTTACGCCGCCTCCCGCCTTGGCTCCCGGGCGCGGACCTGGCGCGTGGCCTGGTCGGCGGGGGTGATCGGGCCGATCACGGTTTGCGCCTCGTAGGGCGCCTCCAGCGTCGCGATCTCTTCGGCGCTCAGCGGGTTCTCCACCGCCTTCAGCGGGTCGTCGAGGTGGTGGGGCTTAGTCACACCGACGATCGGGGCGGTGACGGCGGGCTTCGAAAGCAGCCAAGCGATCGCCACCTGCGCCGGCGCCTCGCCGCGCTGGGCGGCCACCTGGCGCAACGTCTCCAGCACCGCCTGGTCGGCCGGGCGATGGTAGCGGCCTCGGCCCATGGCCGACTGCGAGCGCACCGTGCCCTCGTCGCGGTTGCCGGCCAGGAAGCCGCCGGCCAGCGGGCTCCAGGGGATGAGCCCGACACCCTCCTCCAGGCAGAGCGGGTTCATCTCCCGCTCCTCCTCCCGGTAGGCGAGATTGTAGTGGTTCTGCATCATGGAGAAGCGCGTGCGGCCGAGTTGGTCGGCGCGGTTCAGATACTTGGAGAACTGGTAGGCGAACATCGACGAGGCGCCGATGTAGAGCGCCTTGCCAGCTTTCACCACGTCATCCAGCGCCTCGATCGTCTCCTCCATCGGCGTCTGATAGTCGAACCGGTGGATCTGGTAGAGATCGACATAGTCGAGTTGCAGGCGCTGCAGGCTGGCGTCGATCGACTGGTGGATGTGCTTGCGCGAGAGGCCGCCCTTGTTGGGGCCGCGGCCCATCGGATTGAACACCTTGGTGGCGATCACCGCCTCGTCGCGGCGGACGTTCAGGGCCTTCAGGCTGCGGCCCAGGATCGCCTCGCTCTCGCCGCGCGAATAGACGTCGGCCGTATCGAAGAAATTGACGCCGGCCTCCACCGCCTTCTGGATGATGGGCAGGCTCTGCTCCTCGTTCAGCATCCAGTCGGCCATGCCGCCGAAGCTCATGCAGCCAAGGCACAGCCGCGACACCTGGGTCCCTGTCGACCCCATCCGCACATATTGCATGATCAAATCTCCCTAACGGTTATCCCCAATGCCCGGCGTTCTCGCGCCATTGGATGACGAAAGGAAGACCGGACTGGCGGCTGTCAGCGCCCTCGATAAGGCTCCACGCCCTGGTCGGGCAGCCAGAGGCCGGCGGGGGGCTCGCCGGTCTGCCAGAAGACGTCGATGGGAATGCCGCCTCTCGGGTACCAGTAGCCGCCGATGCGCAGCCACTTCGGGGCGGCGACCTCGACGATCTTCTTGCCGACGGCGAGGGTGGTGCCCTCGTGGAAGCCGCCGTGGTTGCGGAACGAGCCGAGGTAGAGCTTGAGCGACTTCGACTCGATCAGCCACCCGTCCGGGACGTAATCGATGACCAGGCGGGCGAAGTCGGGCTGGCCGGTCACCGGGCACAGCGCGGTGAACTCCGGCGCCGTGAAGCGCACCAGGTAGAGCGTCCCCGCCTGCGGGTCGGCGACGCGTTCCAGCACCGCCGCCTCCGGGTTCGCGAAGCCGCGCACCTCGCGTCCCAGCTGGGTGAGCTTGGTCTCGTCCATGCCGGCGATGTACCCCACGCAAGGGACGGCGACAAACGCGCGCCGGGCGGGCTATCTAGCCACGAGCAACGGCGAAGGGATGGAGGCGAAGATGGCGGGCGGGGATCTGGACGGGTTCGTCGTGGTGGTCACGGGCGGATCGAGCGGCCTCGGACGCGCCATCGCCGAGGAGTGCGCGGGCCGCGGCGCCCAGGCCGTGGTGATCAACTACGGGCACAACCTCGCCGAGGCGGAGGAGACCGCGCGGCGCGTCGAGGCCAAGGGGGCCAAGGCGATGATCGTCCAGGGCGATGTGGCCAACGACGACGACTGCAAGAAGATCGCCGCGGCGGCCGCCCCGTTCGGCCGGATCGACGCCCTGTTCAACAACGCCGGCCAGACCACCTTCGCCAACCACGCCGACATGGA
>DATJRL010000502.1:0-8805 GCA_035504785.1 Caulobacteraceae bacterium | reverse complement strand
CTGGCAGAGCGATCCGCTGCTGATCTTCGACGACACGCTGTTCCACCGCTCGGTGAACAACAACGACGCCATCCGCTACTGCCTGTTCCTGGATGTCGTGCGTCCGAGCTACTTTGCTCCGGCCTTCAATGCGGCGATCGGAACCATGAGCCTGATGGCCGGCCCGTTCCGTTCGATGTTCTACAGGAACTGGTGGTTCGTGCGTTCGCGCCCGACCCCTCGGCGCGCGTGGTCCGCTCAGTCGATCCCCGGCACCGGGTAGCTGCGGCAGAGGGCTTCGGACTCGGCGCGGGTCTTGGCGGTGACGGCCGCGTCGTCGGGCGCGCGCAGGGTGGTGACGATCCAGCCGGCGATGCGGCGCATGTCGGCCTCGCCCATGCCGCGCGTGGTGCAGGCGGGAGTGCCGAGACGGACGCCGGAGGGGCGCACCGGCGGCAGCGGGTCGTCGGGGATCACCTGCTTGTTGGCGGTGATGCCGATGCGGTCGAGGGCTTCCTGGGCGAGGCGCCCGTCGATGCCGAAGCTCTGCACCGTGTCCATCACCATCATATGGTTGTCGGTGCCGCCGGTGATCAACGAGACACCCTCGGCCATCAGCGCGCCGGCCAGCACCTTGGCGTTCGTCATCGTCTGCTCGGCGTAGGCGCGGAACTCCGGCTCGGCCGCCTTCTTGAAGGTGACGGCGGCGCCGGCGATGTTATTCATGTGCGGGCCACCCTGCAGGCCGGGGAACACCGCCGAGTCGATCAGCGAGGCGTGCTCCTTCTTGGATAAGATGAGGCCGCCGCGCGGGCCGCGCAGGGTCTTGTGGGTGGTGGTGGTGACGACATCGAAGCCGGCGTCGAACGGGTTGCGCATGGCGCCCGCCGCGACCAGCCCGCCGATGTGGCTGATGTCGGCCATGGTCAGCGCGCCCACCTCGTCGGCGACGGCCTTGAAGGCGGCGTAGTCGTAGTCGCGCGGATAGGAGGAATATCCGCACAGCACCATGGCCGGCCGCGTCGCCTTGGCCACGTCTGTGAGGTGGTCGAAGTCGATGGCGCCGCCCTGGTCGGGGAAGGTCTTGTAGCGGACGAAGTTGAACACCTTGCCCATGTGCGACACCGGCGCCCCGTGGGTCAGGTGGCCGCCATGGCTCAAGTCCATCGCCAGGACGGTGTCGCCGGGCTTCAGGAAGGCGAAGTAGACCGCCTGGTTCATCGGCGAGCCGGAGAGCGGCTGCACGTTGGCGTGCTCGCAGCGGAACAGCTTGGTGGCGCGCTGGCGGGCCGTGCGCTCGATCTCGTCGGTGAACTCCTGGCCGCCGTAGTAGCGCCGGCCCGGATAGCCCTCGGCGTATTTGTTGGTCAGCACCGAGCCCAGGCAGGCCAGCACTTCGGGGTAGGTGTAGTTCTCCGACGGGATCATCTCGACGCCGTCGACCTGCCGGCGCTCTTCGCCGGCGATGGCGCGCTCGATCTTGGGGTCGTAGTCGGCGAGAGCCTGGCGGTGGGAATCCATGGGCGCGCTCCTTCGGAAAGGATTGGACCGGCGACCTCACGCGTCTCCGGCGGCCCAGGCGATCGGCGCTTCGATGCCGCGGCGCTTCCCGATGGTTACCCATCCAAGCTCGCCAGTCACGCCGGGCGGCGCAGCCCTTAGCAGCGCGCGCACAGAATCGGCAAGGCGTCCAACAACCGCTCTCCCCGCGAAAGCGGGGGCCCAGGCTTTTTCTGGCAGTCGCAGCGCCTTCCGATAAAACCCCAATAAAACCCCTGGGTCCCCGCTTTCGCGGGGAAGAGCGGGATTTGCTGAAACTGCCGCGGGAGGGAGCGCTGTGATCAACCGATACTGGACTCTGTCCGGCAAGCCCCTCGGCGGCTGGCCCGACGCCGACACCTTCGTGCTGCGAGAGGCCGAGATCGCCGAGCCGGCCGAGGGCCAGGCGCTCACGCGGACGATCTACGTCTCCCTCGATCCCTACCAGTGGGGCTACAAGCGGCGGGGGACGGAGCCGGTCGGCGCTCCTTGCCACGCACGCACCGTCTCGCAGGTGCTGAAAAGCCGCATGACCGGATTCGCGCCGGGCGATCTCGTCTTCAACACCAACGGCTGGGCGGACTACGGGCTGATGGGCGAAGGAGTCTGGCGACCGGGCTACATGGTCCCGCGCAAGCTCGACCCGGCGCTGGGGCGCATCTCGCAGGCCGTGGGCGTGCTGGGGATGCTGGGGCTGACCGCCTACGCCGGCATGATTCTGATGGGCGACCCCAGGCGCGGCGAAACGGCGGTCGTCTCGGCCGCCTCGGGCGGCGTCGGCCAGATCGCCGGGCAGTTGGCGAAGGAGCGCGGCGCTCGGGTGGTCGGCATCGCGGGCAAGACCGAGAAGTGCCGGTTCGTGACCGAGGAGCTCGGCTTCGACGCCTGCGTCTCGCACTTGTCGCCGACGCTCGCCCAAGACCTCAAGGCGGCCTGCCCGAACGGCGTCGACGTCTACTTCGAGAACGTCGGCGGGACATCGTTCGAGGCGGTGCTGCCGCTGTTCAACCCCGGGGCGCGGATGACGATCTGCGGGCTCATCGCCCACTACGGCGACGCCGGCGACGCCCGCGCGGCGCTGATGAAGAAGGGCGAGGCGATCTTCACCGAGCGAGGCGTCGCCGTGAAGGACCTGTTCGTCGGCAACTTCATCGCCAACCACGACGTGATGCTGGCCCACGTCGCGCCGTTGGTGGCGGCCGGAAAGCTCAAGTACCGCGAGGACATCCGGCAGGGCCTGGAGACGATCCCGGCCTGCTTCTCGGAGATGTTGCGCGGCGGCAACTTCGGCAAGATGCTGGTGCAGGTGAGCCCGGACCCGACCCTTTGACCGCGCCCTAGCGGAACAGCTCGCGGAGCCGCTCGCGCAGGCCGTTGGAGTGCAGGTCGCCCACGAGCGATGTCCAATTCTTCTGCGCCTTACCGCTGCGCTTCACGCGCGCCTCCTCTTCCTTCATCCAGTTCAACAACTGCCTGTCCTCGCCGGCCTCGAGCCAGTAGCCGTGGCCCTCGTCGCAGAAATCGAGCTCGAGCTCGTAGGCCCGATAGTTGAAGGTCTTCATCGGCTTGCCGCACTCGGGGCAGGGCCGGTTGCTGGGCTCGGCGTCGAAGACGAGCGTGCCTTTCTCGTCGTCGCCGAGATCGAACGCCTTATCCTCCAGCGTGTTCAGTTCCGGCCGCGTCAGCCACATGCCGGAGCATTTGGGGCACGCCTGCATCGCCACGCCGTCGCGCGTGGCCGGCGCCAGGTCGCCGTTGTCGTTCGGGCACTTCATGGAACGTCCTTCGCGGTCTGCGCCGCGTTCTACCCGACGGCCTCGGCGCTTGCCACCGCCTGGACCGACGCCGCTGCGACCTGCTAGGCTGTGGCATGGGCGCCCGTGTAACCACCATGCACCTCATTTCCACCGACCGCCCCGGCGGTTCGGCAGGAAGCGGCGCAGACTAGTCAGGCGCACAAACCTCCCCTGCCGAAGCCCCGCCGGTATGCCGACGGGGCTTCTTCTTCGGCTCCCGCGGCGCACCCGCCAACCGGAGAGTCGATAAATGGCCAAAGCCGACATCATCGTCCGAGCCGTCGAGCCCGAGGACTGGCCCGACATTGGCGAGATCCATGACCAGCCGAACGTGATCGCCGGCACGTTACAGATGCCGTTCCGATCCAAGGCGTTCCACCGCAAGCGCGGCGAGGAGCGGCCCGCGAACGCGCTGCTGCTGGGCGCGGTGATCGACGGCAAGCTGATTGGGACGGCCGGGCTCACTCGCCTGGAAAACCGCCGCAGCCACGTCGGCACGATCGGCATGGCCGTTCACGACGCCTACGCCGGCCGAGGCGCGGGCGGCGCGTTGATGGCGGCGCTGCTAACCATGGCTGACCGTTGGATGGGACTGCGCCGAGTGGAGCTGACGGTCTACGCCGACAACACCCGTGCGATCGGCCTTTACGAACGCTTCGGCTTCGAGCGGGAGGGCCTGCACCGGGACTTCGCCTTGCGGGACGGTCGCTTCGTCGACGCGCTGGCGATGGCGCGCCTGATCTAGGCTGCGGAGCTCGCGGCCGCGCCGCCGCGGCCGCCCTCGAGCGCCATGGCGAGCGCCTCGAACAGGCGCGAGGCGTCGACCGGTTTGGTGACGTGGCCGTCCATGCCGGCGGCGCGGCAGGCCTGGACATGGTGGGCCATGGCGTTGGCCGTGAGCGCGACGATGGGCGTGCGTGCGCGCCCGGTCTCCGCTTCGGTCTCGCGGATGCAGCGCGTGGCGGTGAGCCCGTCCATGATCGGCATCTGCATGTCCATCAGGATCACGTCCCAGTGCTGGGACTTCCAGGCGTCGACCGCCTCCTGACCGTTGCCGACCACCACCGGATCGACGCCGATCTGGTGCAGGAGCGTCTTGAGCACCAGCTGGTTGACCGAGTTGTCCTCGGCGGCCAGGACTCGAACGTCGAGGCGGGTCGGCGCTTCACCGGTCTCGGGCTCGGCCGGGAGGGTGAAGGCCGAGGCGTGAGCCTCGCGCAGTTTGGCGAGCGGCAGGCGCACCGTGAAGGTCGAGCCGCGGCCGAGTTCGCTCGCCGCTGCGACCGTGCCGCCCATCAAATCGGCCAGCTCGCGGCAGATGGCGAGGCCGAGGCCCGCGCCGCCATACCGGCGTGTGATCGAGGCGTCGGCCTGGGTGAACTTCTCGAAGAGCGCGCTCACCCGATTGGCGGGGACGCCGACGCCGGTGTCGGAGACTTTCAGCTCCAGCGCGCCATCCACCGGCGCCGCGATGACACGAACCTCGCCGTGCTCCGTGAACTTCAGCGCGTTGGAGATGAGGTTGTAGAGGATCTGGCGCACGCGGGTCGGGTCGCCGAGATAGACGCCGCGCGCCGCGGGCTCGATCGTCAGGTCGAACGACAGTCCCTTCTTGTTGGCCAGCGCCGTGAAGGCGGAGTGAGCGCCCCGCATCAGTTCGCCGAGGTCGAACTCCACCGCCTCCAGTTCGAAGCGGCCGGCTTCGATCTTCGACAGGTCGAGCACGTCATTGAGAATGGCGAGCAGCGTCTCGCCGGACTGGCGGATCATCTCCAGCCGCTCGCGCTGGACGCGCGACAGAGAGTCGGCCGCCATCGCCTGGGCCAGGCCCAGCACCCCGTTCAAGGGCGTGCGAATCTCATGGCTCATGGTGGCGAGGAAGGCGCTCTTGGCCTCGTTCGCCGCCTCGGCGGCCACCCCGCGCTCCTGCGCTTCGGCCCGGGCGCGGCGCAGAGCGTCGCGCGAACCCGAGAGCTGCCGTTGCGCCGAAATGAACAGGTTGCAGATCAGGCCGAGGGCGACGACCGCGGTCAGCACCAGCCACGGGTGGCCAGTCTGGATCGAGCTGGCGGCCATCGTGCCCACCGCGACGGAGACGCCGATGAGGTAGGGCGAGACGCAAATGAGAAAGATTCGCGGCCGGGCGTAGTACTGGAGGAGGATGTAGACGACCGAGATGCTGGTCTGGGCCATGGCGAAGGCCCGGGCGATCGGATCGCCGTTGATCCAGAACAGCGCCATGAACAGCGTGTAGATCGCGCCAGAGGTCACGCTCAGCGCCACCGTCGGTACGGGGATCGCCTCCCAGACCGGCGGCCGCCAGCCGGCGCGCACCGCGTTCGCCAGGCGGGTCTCGACGAGGGCGGTCAGCAAAACCGCGCCCCACCAGCATAGCGGCGTCCGGGGCCCCATCAGCGGCAAGGCCGCCACGGCGATGGCGGCTGCGGTGGCCAGGCGGATCGGGATGTTTCGACTCGACGCCAGGAACAGCCACGTCGCGGCGTCGTCGACGCGCCCGCCGGGGTTCGCCTCGGCTGTTCGCGAGCCTTCCGCCATCCTACCCTCGTCCTCCCGGATGTGACTTTAGGTCGCGGAAGTCACCATATGGTTATCGGCGCGAGGGCGGCGGCGCGCGAGCGAGCAGCTCGACCGGGGGCGGACGATATTGGCGGGCGAGGAGCTCCGGCTTCGGAAGATAGGCGCGCAGCGTGAGAGCGAACCGGCCGACCGTGGGCGACGGCAGCCAGTTGGAGGTGTGCGCGCCGCCGGGATCGTCCGGTCCGATCCAGACGTCGATTTCGCCCGCAGGCCGGCGGCGCAGGCTCGAGGCGCCGGAGCCGAGCGCGTAGCGATCGATCGGGTTGGCGGTTGGAAACAGCCGGCCGTCGGGCGCGACCTCGTAGAGCGCCAAGGTCCACAAGCCATCGACGGGCGGCGGACCGGGCAGGGTCAGGCGATAATGCGGGCCGGCGGCGAAGGCGAGGCCTCCCTCGGGCGGCGCCGCGCGCAGCGTCAGCAACTGATCGGTCGTGGGCGCGCCGAGAGCGCTGAAGGCGGTCCGCGCGCGAAGCAGGAAGTCCTGGCCATAGTCGCCCACGCCGGCCTTCGGCCAGGACCAGCCGGCCTCGACGCCGTCGCCGGCCTGGAGATCGGCCGCCAGGATGCGCGCCTCGCCGACCCCGGCCTGGATCTGATCGAGATCGGCGTCGGCGAACCGCGCCTTTTCGAAACCCCCAGCGGCGCCCAGCTGCAGCGGCGCGATACGACGGAAGAAGTCGGCCTCGTAGGCGGGCGGCGGGTTCTCTTCGATCAGCTTCTGCGCGGCGAAGAAATAATCGCCCCAGCCGGCGTTCGGGGCGACGGAGGGCGCTGGCGCTCGGGCGCCCTCGGCCTTCACCTCGACCTGGAAAGCGTCGCGCAGGCCCCTCGCCGCCTCCGCTCCGCCCTCGCCCGAGGCCTGGACCCGAACCAGCGCCCATACCCACGGCGTGCGCGCCTTCACCACCCTGCGCAACGTGGGCATGCGTGGCTCGGGCACGGTGTAGCCGGCGACTCCGACCCGCGCCGGCGGCCCGAGGATGGTGAAGTCGCCGCCGCCATCGCCGCGCGCGCCGGACCCGAAGACGCCGAGCACGTTGCCGTACATGTCCATCAAGGTGACGCTGGCGTAGCGGCCGGTCGTGTCGGGGACGCGCAGGCGCGCGGCGCCGCCGGCGCCGACGTTGAGCCAGGCGGAGGCGGTCAAGAGGTCCGGCTCCGGGGCGCTGACCTCGCCCGGCCCGGGCTCGGCGCGGCGGCCGGGGACGAAGGCGTCGATTCCAGCGGCGCCGGCGTCGGCGCGGCGGCGGGCGGTTTCGATGAGCGGCAGGCTGTAGAGCCAACCCTCGCGGGCGGCGGCGCGCAGATCGTCGGTCTCGGCCCGAACGCGGCCAGCCTGCGACGCCAGCGCGACGCTGCTGGCGAGAAAAGCCCGACGATGCATTCAAGACCCAACCCGGCGGCGCCCCCGCCTCGGCCCGGACTTTCAACCGGCGCCGCAACGGCGGCAAGCCCCTATCAACGCCGGGCCGCGGTCGAAGCTGCAAGCTCCTGGGCGACCGCTGTCGCCTCCCGCCACCACGCGGCCACGAGGTCGGCGGCGCGGCCTTGGCGGATCAGCTTCACGCCCTGCCCCGCCCAGAGCGACATCAGCTCGGCCTCGCCCGCGGCGACGGCGGCGGCGCGCAGCGGCTGGGTGAGCCGGTTCTGCACGGGATAGGCGGGGACCTCCGCCTCCACCTTGCGCATTTCGCGCATGAATCGCGTCTCGATGCCGCGAGCGAACCGGCCGCTGATGGCGCGGGTGAACCGCGTCGGGTCATCGCCCGCCGCCTCGATCGCCGCCCGCCACGGCGCGCTGGTCCGGGCCTCGTCGGCGAGCAGGAAGGCGGTGCCCATCTGCACGGCCGAGGCGCCGAGGGCGAGAGCTGCGGCGACGCCGCGTCCGTCCATGATCCCGCCTGCGGCGATGGTCGGCAGGCCGGTGGCGGCGATGACGGCCGGCGTCAGCGCCATCGTGCCGACGAAGCTGGCCTCTGTCTCGACCAGGAAGTGGCCGTGGTGGCCGCCCGCCTCGGCGCCCTGGGCGCAGATCGCGTCGGCGCCCACCTCGGCCCAGGCGCGCGCCTCGGCGACGGTGGCCGCCGTGCCGACCACCAGCGTGCCGACCCCCTGGAGCGCGCGGACCTTGTCGGCGCTCAGCCGGTCGAAGGTGAACGAGGCGACTGGCGGCGCGGCGCGGACGACGGCGGCGAACTGGGCCTCGAAGTCGGGCGCGAAGTCGTTGGGCGCGTCGGGCAGAGGCAGGCCGAGCTCCGCGTACCAGGGCGCGAGGCGTTCCATGGCAGCGGCCGCCACCTCGCCGCCCGGTCGGGCCGGGGCGACGACGAACAGGTTCAGCGCATAGGGCCGGCCGGACTCCGCCAGCCGCGCCGCATCGCGCTCGATGGCGTCCGGGCCAAGACCGCCGCACCCGTGGCTCCCGAGACCGCCGGCGCCGGCGACCGCCAGCGGCAGCTCGGTCCCCTGCGCCCCGACCATGGGCGCCTGGACGATCGGGATCGGCAGGGCCGCGAAGAAGTCGCGTGCGTTCATTCGCCCTGCCCCTTCGCCGTCTTGGCCGCGAGCTTGGCCAGGACCCGTCCGCGGCCCTTGGAGAGCGCGGTGACCACGCCGCGGAAAGTGCGGACCTCCTGGTCGGTGAAACGGGCGCGGCCGAGCGCGACGCGCAAGTTGCGCACCATCGAGGCGCGCTTCTCCGGCGGGTGGAAAAAGCCGGCCGCGTCGAGTTCAGCCTCCAGATGCTCGTAGAGGCCGAGCATGGCCGCCTGTTCGGCCGGCGGCGCGCCCTCGACGAAGTTGGCGGGCGGCCCCGGCGCGTTCAGCACCCACCACTCGTAGGCGATGACCGCGACGGCTTGGGCGAGGTTGAGCGAGCGGAACTTCGGATCGA
>DATJRL010000501.1:0-6228 GCA_035504785.1 Caulobacteraceae bacterium | reverse complement strand
TGCTGACCTATATCTTCCGCACCCTTGAGCAGCGGTTCGATGGCCGCCCCACCCTCCTTGTCCTGGATGAGGCGTGGCTCTTCCTCGATCAGGGCTCGTTCGCGGCCAAGATCCGCGAGTGGCTGAAGACCCTGCGCAAGTTCAACGTCGCCGTCGTCTTCGCGACCCAGAGCCTGGCGGACATCGCCCGCTCCTCGATCGCGCCGGCGCTGATCGAGAGCTGTCCGACCCGGATCTTCCTGCCCAATCCGGACGCTTCGACGCCGCAGATCGCCGCCCTCTATGAAGGGTTCGGGCTGAACGCGCAGCAGCTGCGCATCATCGCCTCGGCGACCCCCAAGCGCGAATACTACTACCAGTCGTCCGCCGGAAACCGGCTGTTCGAGCTGGGCCTGGGCCCGATCGCCCTGGCCGCCGTCGGCGCCTCTTCGCCGGGTGATCAGCGCCGCATCGACGCCGCGCGCGCCGCCGGTGAGGCGTTCGCGGCCGCCTTCTATCGCGCTCAGGGCCTGCCCGAAGTGGCGAACTTCCTGGAGCGCACGGACGTCACGGCGAGGGTCGCGTGAACGCCGTGGCCGCGCCCGTTCCGGACGCCTTCTCGACGCGCGAGCGCGCGGCGCTGCGGCGCCTCCACGCCGCCTTCGGGGCGGCGGCCGAGACGCCGCGCCGCCGCCGGCTATTGTTCCTGGCGCTCGCCGCACCCGGGTTCGTCGGCGTGTTCGCCACCCCCCAGCATCAGAGCCCGGCGCTGCTGCTGGCGGCCGCGCTGGCGTTCGCCGCCGCCGTCCTCTTCCGCGCCTTGACCGAGCCCCTGCTGGTCCGCGCCGAAGCGGCCGGCCTCTGGCCGCCGATCCCCAAGGAGCCGCCCCATGCCTAGCGTCCGTTTCCGCACCGCGATCGCCGCGACCCTCCTCGTGGGCGCCTTGGCCGCGCCCGCCGCGCACGCGCAGATGGCGGTCGTCGACGTCAAGGCCATCCTGCAGGCCGAGCAGCAGGTCTCCAACCAGCTGACGGCGATCCGCAATCTGGAGGCCCAGCTCTCCAACCAGGCCTTGATGCTGCAGAAGATGGAGACCGACGTCACCGGCCCGGTCCTGCAGATCGAGAGCGGCGCCACGCGGATCTTGCAGCAGGCCCAGGGCATCGGCTACGGCGCGCAGAACGTCGGGGCGCAGTTCCAGAGCCTCTATCCGGGCTCGGCGTCTGGGGCGTCGCTGGCCAGCACCCAGGCGTCGCTGGCGACCTGGCGGACCAACAACACCCAGGCGGTCCAGACGGCGCTGCAGTTGCAGAACCAGATCGCCCAGGGCCAGGCGACCACGACGTCGCAGGTGCAGGCGGCGGTGAGGGCCTCCCAGGGCGCCGCCGGGCAGACGTCGGCGATCCAGGCCACCAACCAGCTGCTGGCCACCGTCACCGCCCAGCTCACGCAGTTGCAGAACCTCCTGATCACCCAGGCCCGCGCCGAGCAGTTGATCGCGGCCCAGGCTCAGGCCGGCCAAGCGACCGGCGCGGCCGACAGTCAGAGGTTCTGGAGCGTCACCGCACCGGCGAGCCGGGTGCAGAATCCCGGGTCGCTGTGATGGGCCGCCTGCGACTCTTGCTGGCCGCCGCCGGGATCGCCGCGCTCGCCGCGTGCGCGCCCAAGGCGGCGTTGCACGACAAGGCCTATTACGCCGCGCACGGAGAGGCGCGCGCGGCGACGATCGCCGCCTGCAACGACAATCCCGGGGGCGCGGGCGGCGCGCCCGACTGCGCCAACGCCGCCGCGGCCGAGGCCGATGCGCAAACGGCCCACTTCTATGACGCGACCCGGCCGGCTTCGAGGCCTGCCTCGCGTGTCGCCGATCCCGGCCATCTCTAGGCGCTGCCGGCCATGGCCACTGCCGACCCCGCCGTCCTCGACGACTTCCTGAACAAGTACAAGACCCAGGTCGACGCGGGCTTCGGCCTGATCCAGGGCGACGTCTCGGGCGTGCTGGGCACGCTGGTGGTGATTTCGATCGCGGTGACCGCCGTGCTCTGGGCGATCGACGAGAACCACAATGTCATGGCCTCGCTGGTCCGCAAGGTGCTGCTGGTCGGCTTCTTCGCCTGGCTGGTCACCCAATGGCACAGCCTCTCCACCACGGTCGTCAACGGCTTCGCCGCCTTGGGGCTGAAGGCCGGCGGCGGCGGGATGGACGTCTCCACCTTCACCACCTCGCCCTCCAAGATCGTCATGGCGGGGATCAACGTGATCTCGGGGCTCTTGCAGTATGTCCTGAAGATCGCGCCGGGCCCGATCGAGTTCTTCAACCACATCGACGTGGTGCTGATGGCGATCGTCGCCGCCATCGGCATCCTGATCGCCTTCGTGATCCTCGCCGTCGAGATCGTGGTCACGATCATCGAGTTCCACATCGTCACCCTGGTGGCGTTCGTCACGGTGCCCTTCGGGGTGCTCAGCCAGACCTCGTTCATGAGCGAGCGGGCGATCGGCTATGTGGTGTCGGTCGGGATCAAGCTGATGGCGCTGGCCATCGTCGTCTCCCTCGGCACCACCATCTTCAACACCTACACGGTCTCCTCGGAACCCGGCATCGGCGAAGACGTCGGCCTGCTGCTGGCGGCCGTGCTGATGGTCATGCTCTCGCTGAAGATCCCGGCCATCGCCGGCGCGCTGATCTCGGGGGGACCGCAGCTCAGCGCCGGTGGCGCCGTTATGGGCGCGGCAGGGGTGGCCGCCGGCGTCGCCGGCGGCGCGCTCGCGGCGCGCGCCCTCGGCGGCGCGATCGCCGGCGGCTGGGCGGCTGGCGGCGGCGAGGTCGCGGCCGCCCGCAACGCCTCAGGGGCCATCCCGGCTGGCGGCGGGACCTCGCCTTCGGGCGGAGGCGCGGGTGGCGGCGGCGGACCGGGCGCGGGAGACTTCGCCCGCGCGCCGGTTTCGTCCACCGCCCAGACCCTTCGCATGGCCGGCCGGCGTCTGATGGGCTCGGGGACCGACGACGCCAGCGACGACGAGACGCCGCCCCCGCCCCCGCCGGCGCCGGCCGAAACGGTCGCCCGCACCGAGCAGCGCGGGGCCTTCGGCGATATCGCGCGCGGCGCCGCCGCCACGGCGATGGGGCCGCAGGACGCCAGCGCGCCCGGCATGACCGCGTCGAGGGCGCGGTCCGACGACGACCTCGAACCGCCGCCTGGAGCCTGACGCGATGCAGTCGCCCTTCCGTCGCGCCGCCGACCGCTACGGCTCCTCGACCCCAGTGGAGAGCCCGTTCCTGCGCGCCGGCCAGGAGTGGGACCGGCGGATCGGCGAGCCGGTCGTCCAGGCGCGCAACTGGCGCATGATGGCCTTCGCGAGCTGGTCGGTGACGCTGCTCGCCGTCGGCGGGCTGATCTATCTCGCCGCCAACCGCACGATCGCCACCTATGTGGTGCCGATCGACAAGTACGCGCGGCCAGGCCGGATCGAGCTCGCGGGCGGGGTCTACAACCCTTCCACAGCCGAGATCGGTTACTTCCTCGCCGACTGGGTGACCCGGACCCGCTCCAAGAGCATCGACCCCGTAGTCATCCGCGACAACTGGACGACCGCCTACCACTTCGTGCTGGGGCCCGCGATCGGGCAGCTCAACGACTGGGCCAAGGCCCACGACCCGTTCGCCGGCGCCGGGACCCAGGCGGTGACGGTGGAGGTGGTGTCGGTGCTGCCACGCAGCGGCGCCACCTACCAGGTCGAGTGGCGCGAGACGACCTACGAGGCCGGCGCCACCACCTCGACCGAGACCTGGGCCGGCCTCTTCACCACCAAGATCCAGCCGCCGAAGAACGAGGCCGAGCTCAGGGCCAATCCGCTCGGCGTCTACATCACGAACTTCCAATGGAGCCGCGAGCTATGAGCCGAGCCCTGTCGCGGCGCGCCCCCTCCCGGCGCGCCCGCATGATCGCCGCGTGGATCCTGGCCCTCGGCGCCGGGACCGCGGCCACGAGCTTCGCGCAGGTCCCGCCCGCGTCGGCCCCAGCCGGAAGCGCGGCGCCCGCCCCTGGCGCCGGTTCGTCGCCCGCGCCGGCCCCCGCGACCCATCGCCACCGCCCGCGGACGCTGCGGCCGCTGCCCGGGGCCGGCTACGTCCGCGCCGCGGACCAGGCGGCCCGCAGCTTTCCGACGCCGGACGCCTACATCAACGCGACGCTCTACTATGACTACGAGGCGGGGCGGCTGTACGAGGTGCAGACCTCGCCGCACTTTTTGACCGCGATCATGCTGCGGCCCGGCGAGAAGTTGATCGCCAAGGCCGCAGGCGACACGGTGCGCTGGGTGCTGGGCGAGACCGTGCAGGGCGCGGGCGCCGATCAGCAGGTGGGGGTGTTGCTGAAGCCGATCCGCGGGGGCTTGCGCACCAATGTGGTGCTGACCACGGACCAGCGGACCTATCTGATCGAGGCCTCGAGCCGCGACGGCGGGACCTACACCTCGGCGGTCTCTTGGAACTATCCGCAGGAGCAGATGCAGGCCCTGGCCGCGCAGCGGGCAGCCGACGACGCTCGGGCGCAGGCGGTGGCCGCGCCGGCCTTGGCCATCGACCAGCTGCACTTCGGCTACAAGATCGAGACCCGCGGCGGCAGGCCGCCACGTTGGATGCCGCTGCGCGCCTTCGACGACGGGACCAAGACCTACATCCAATTCCCGATCAACATGGCCGCGACCGACGCGCCGCCGCTGTTCCTCGTCGGGCCGCACGACACCGCCGAGCTGGTCAACTACCGCTACCAGGGCGGCTATTACGTCGTGGACCGCCTGTTCGATGTCGCCGAGCTGCGCCTCGGCGACAAGCCGCAGGCGGTCGTGCGCATCACCCGCACGCGGGACGGCGCCCGGTCATGACTTACCTGCCGCCCGACCCGCCGATGGACGGCCTGGCCGTCCCGAAGGCCAGTCCCGAGAGCGTGCTCGCGGCCCCGCGCCAGCCGGTGACCCGTTGGAACCGGCGCTATCTGGCGGCCGGCGCGGCGGTACTGGCGGCCATCGTCGCCACCGCGTTCTGGATCGGCTTCGGCGGCGGCCCCAAGCCGCCGGCCCGCGCGGCGGCCGACCAGAACACCGGCGAGACCACCCCCGGGGCCGATGGCCTGGGAACCCGCTATGCCCGAGGCTACGGCGATCCGGCCGTCCAGGCGCTCGAGGCGCCCGGGACCGCCACCTTGCCGCCGCCCGGAACGACGCCCGGCGTGGCCGCGCCGGCCCAGACCGCCGCGCCGCCGCCGGTCGACCCGGCCGTGCAGCAGGCCCGCGACCAGGCCGCGGCCGCGCGAGCCTCCAGCCCCTTCTTTGCCGCCGCCACCGGCGGCGGCGCGCCGGACAGCGGAGGACCCGCCGCGGGTGTCCCCATCACCCTGGCGGCCGCGCCCACGCCGTCGCCGTCGCCGACGGCCGACGTGCAGCCGGCCAACGGCCAGGGCGGCAAGCGACAGTTCGCCGAGACCGCCAAGCTCGACGACTATCTGCAGAACCCGGAACGCGATCCGGTCAGCCCCTGGGAGGTCAAGGCCGGCACGGTGATCCCGGCGGCTTTGATCACCGCCATCAACTCCGACCTGCCCGGCGAGATCATCGCCCAGGTCACCGAGCCGGTGTACGACCACGTCACCGGCCGCACCGTGCTGATCCCGCAAGGCGCGCGGCTGATCGGCCAGTACGACAGCCAGATCGCCTACGGCCAGGAGCGGGCGCTGATCGCCTGGAACCGGATCGTCATGCCCAACGGGCGCTCGATCAATATCGGCGCCATGGAGGGCGCGGACCTCACCGGCGCGTCGGGCCTGCACGACCGGGTCGACGGCCACTTCTGGCAGCTCGCGCGCGGCATCGTGCTCTCGACCGTGTTCTCGGCGGGCGCGGCCTCGGCCCAGGACGCCTCGACCCGCTCGTCCGGCGGGTTCGTGCTCAACAGCGCGGGCTCCGGGGTCTCCACCGAGGCGACGCAGGTCGGCCAGGAGATCACCACCCGTGATCTCAATCGCCAGCCCACCCTGACGGTGCGCGCCGGCTGGCCGCTGCGGGTGCTGGTCAACAAGGACATGATCCTCGCCCCTTACCCGTGAGCATAGCCCAATGGCTAAGACGCCCGCCGCTCTCTCCCTGCCGAAGATCGACCTCACCGAGAAGGTGCTGGACCTGCGGCTGCGCCTGAAGGGCAAGGCGGCGATCGACCTCGCCGACTACCAGGCCGCCTACCAGGCGACCCA
>DATJRL010000500.1:0-2597 GCA_035504785.1 Caulobacteraceae bacterium | reverse complement strand
TGCCCGGCTCGAGGCGCGTCCGATCGCCACCCTCAGCCTCGAAGCCCAGGAACGCCACGAGCGCCGCGAACGCGTCCACCGCGACGACTGAGCTCCACGGGTCGAAGGGCGACGGGCGATCGGCTCCGGGAGTTTCTAGGGGCTGGGGATGGGGTTGGGAGCGGCGGCGCTTGGGTTCCCGCCGTCTGGCGGCGGGAGGTCGCCAACGTGCTGGAGATGGGCGTCCGGCGCGGTCGTCACGACGCCGCCTTTCGGGACGCCACGCTGGCTGACCTGGCGCTTCTGCCGATCAGGCTCGACCCAGAGACGGATCAGCACGCTTGGGGCGCGACGGCGCGGCTGGCGGCCCGTCACGGCCTGACGCTCTACGACGCCGCCTACCTGGAACTCGCCCGCCGGCGGGACCTCCCGCTCGCCAGCTTGGACCACGAACTGCGCGCCGCCGCGCTGGCTGAAGCCGTCCCGCTGCTGGGGACCGCCGCCTGAACTTCCGTCGCCTAAACCCCTTCGCCCGGAGGAGGAAGGGGTTCGCTTCGGATCCGGTCCCAGCCCGCCCTGGCCTCGCCCCTACGCCCCGCCGCCCTTCTCGTCGACCCAGCCGACGAGCTGGCTGACGGCCTGGTTCGTGGCCTTGTCGAAGGCGTCGGTGATCGGGCCGAGGCGGTTGTCGCCGGCCGGCATGCTGACGTCGAACTCCTTCGCGTCGACCAGCGACTGGTCGGCCGTGCGGGAGAGGGTGGCGCGCAATGTCACTTGCACCGTCGGGGCGGCGCCGGCGCCGTGGTCGTAGTCGGCCTCGAAGCGCGACACCGTCAGGCGCATCGTCAGCGGCGCCTGACCGGCCTCGCCGGGCTCGAGCAGACGCACCGAGCCGCCAGCGAAGCCCTTGCGCACCGCCGCGGAGAACATCGTCGAGGCCGGCGACACCCAGCGGCCGTCGCCGACGTAGGCGACCTCGTCGCCGGTGACGGTCATGATCTGATCGCCTCCGGCCGCCGGGTCGAACGTGAAGCCCACCAGGCGCACCGCGAAGCCGGGACCGCTGGCGGCCGCGGCCGGCACGTCTTCGCCGAAGCGGTAGAGGGTCGCCGGCGTTTCCTTCGGGAACAGCGTCACGCAGCCTCCGAGCGCTCCAGCCAGCGCGCCGGCGAGGGCGAGCGAGGCGATGGCGGCGGCGAGCGGCGCCGCGCGGCGCGGCGAGGCGGGGGGGATCATGGCTTCACCTCGACTTGCTTGGCGGCCGGCTTGTTGACGAATCCGCGCGGGTTGCTCTCCACCTCGGTGATCAGCCGGTTCAGGTTGTTCGTGGCCGTCTGCAGACTGGCGATGGCGCTGGTGAGCTCCGGCAGGCCCGTGGTGGCGAAATCCGACGTCGGGCCCTTCAGCTTGTCGAGCATGCCGCGCACGTCGCTCGCCGCGCCCTCGATCTGGGTGGCGGCGTCGGTGATCTTGGTCAGTGTCTGCTTGCCGTTGGTGTCCACCAGCCCCTGCGCCGACTTGGCGAGCGAGGTGATCTGCACGGCCGCGGCGTCGGCGCTGACGATGGCGTGGTCGGCGTCGGCGATGATCTGCTTGCGCTTGCGCAGCTCCGCGGTGACGTCGCGGATGTTGTCCAGGGTGTCGGAGAACCGCTGGATGTTCTCGTCCGACAGCACCTGGTTGATGCGGTTCAGGGTCTCCACGGCGCGCTGGACCAAGGTCCCGCCGCCGGCGAGCAAGTCGGTGAGCGCGCCGGGCTTGGACTGGATCACCATGGTCTTGCCGAAGGGCGTGACGCTCTTCAACAGCGGCTTGCTCGTCGAGCCCGCGGTGATCTGCACGAAGCTGACGCCGGTGATCCCCTGCGGTTCGAGGGAGGCGACGGAATCGACGCGCACCGGCGTGTCGGACCGCACCCGCGCCTTGGCGTGGACCAGGTTCGGATCGGCCGCATCGAGCGTGATGTCGGAGACTTCCCCGACCTTGATGCCGTTGAACTGTACGTCGCCGCCGCGGGACAGCCCGCTGATCGGACCGTGGAAGACCACGTCGTAGGTGTCGTAGCGCTGGCTGAAGGCGAAGTTGGTCAGCCAGAGCACGAAGACTAGCGTCGCGATCAGCAGGACCGTGAAGATAAAACCCACCAGGGCGTAGTTGGCGTTGCGTTCCATTCAGGAGGCTCCCGCCGCGGCGCGCGCGTCCGCGGAGGCGCGCCCGCGCTTGCCGAGAAAGTATTCGCGGATCCACGGGTGATCGAAGTGTTCCAGCTCGCGCACCGGCGCCATGGCGACGACCCGCTTGTCGGCGAGCACCGCCACCTGGTCGGTGATCGTATAGAGGCTGTCCAGGTCGTGGGTGATCATGAAGACGGTCAGGTCCAGGCTGTCGGCAAGCTCGCGGATCAGCTCGTCGAAGGCCGCGGCGCCGATCGGATCGAGCCCGGCCGTGGGCTCGTCCAGGAACAGGAGCTCCGGGTCGAGGGCGAGCGCCCGGGCGAGGCCAGCGCGCTTTTTCATGCCGCCGGAGAGCTGGGAGGGGAACTTGTTGCCGGCATCGGGAGGGAGGCCCACCATGGCGACCTTGAGGGCCGTCAGCTCCCCCATCAGCCGGCCCGGCAG
>DATJRL010000499.1:0-3774 GCA_035504785.1 Caulobacteraceae bacterium | reverse complement strand
CTCCGCCTCCGCCACGTCCACCGCCTCCTCGTGCACCAAAGCCCACCCATGCGTTTGATCACGGCTTGGATCGGAAGAAGTAGGTGGATCGTCGGCGTTGAAATAAGTGACCTGCGTGTGACCTATGAAGCTGCCTTCCCTCCACAAATCTAAGAACGGCTGGTTCGTGGCGCGAGGGCTGTAGGCCTCTCAGTCGCGGGACGGGGAAAATCGACCCCCTGACGTAGCGCCTCTGGAAGCGCTGAGGCAGCGCGCGGCGAGATTTTCTCCAGCGCCGGGCCCAGTTGCCGTCTGCGTTCCATAAGATCGTGGTCCGCCTGCAATCGCAGCCAAAAGCCCTCTGACACGTCCCAGTAGCGCGAGAGCCTCAGGTCAGTGTCCGCCGTGATCGATCTCTTTCCGAGCACGATCTCGTTTATGCGGCGGGGCGGAACGGCGATCGCCCGCGCCAGCGCTGTCTGGCTGAGTCCAGCTGGCTCCAGGAACTCCCTCAACAAAATATCGCCGGGCGTGGGGTTATTCAGATGTGCCCGCCGGTCAGTGGTAGTCGCAAATCTCGACATCGTCAGCGCCTCCTTCGCTCCAGCGGAAGCATATCCGCCACTGTTGGTTGATCCGGATCGAATGCTGGCCAGCGCGGTCTCCCGACAGCGCCTCGAGCCGGTTTCCCGGCGGCGCACGCAAGTCATCCAGACGCTGCGCCGCGTTAATCAAACGCAGTTTGCGAAGCGCAGCGTCCTGAATGTCCACAGGCAATCGCCGCGATCTCGACCCTTCCCAGATCGAACTGGTCTGGCGGTCTCGAAAGCTCCGGATCATTCGATATTAACGTATAACGTTATGCGTTACAGCGCAAGGCGTCGCGCCGCTCTGCGGCGAAACCCGCCTGGCGCGCGCTACACCGGGTTCCGGGCGATCAGCTGGCGGGCGATGATGATGCGCTGCATCTCGTTGGTGCCCTCGCCGATCATCAGCAGCGGCGCGTCCCGGTAGAGGCGCTCGATCGGGTACTCCTTCGAATAGCCATTGGCGCCGTGAATGCGCATGCTTTCCGTCGCCACCTCGAAGGCGGTCTCGGTGGCGAACCACTTGGCCATCCCGGCCTCCAGATCGACGCGGCCGCCCTTGTCGTAGGCGCGAGCGGCGTCCTCGACCAGCAGTTCGGCGGCGCGGGTCTTGGCGGCCATCTCGCCGAGCTTCAGCTGGATGGCCTGATGCTGGGCGATCGGCTTGCCCATGGTCTGGCGGATCTGGGCGTAGGCCACCGCCTCCTTCAGCGCCCGCCGGGCGATGCCGACGCCGCGCGCGGCCACGTTGACCCGCCCGATCTCCAGGCCGCCCGTGGCCATCAGGAAGCCCTTGCCCTCCTCGCCGCCGACCAGCCCCAGCCGCGCGTCCACCGGCGCGTCGTCGAAGGAGATGCCGCCGGTGTCGATGCCGCGATAGCCGAGCTTGGGCAGCTTCTTGCCCCGCGACACGCCCTCGGCCTCCGCGCCGGTCTCCAGGTCGCGCGTCATGGCGATCAGCATGCTCATGCCGCGGTGGCGGGGCTGCGCCTCCGGGTCGGTCTTCACCAGCACCGCCAGCACGCCGCCCTCGAGCGAGTTGGTGATCCAGAGCTTGGAGCCGGTGATGCGATAGACGTCGCCCCCAGGACCATTGGCGCGACGCGCGGTGGTGCGGATGCCCTGCAGGTCGGTGCCCGCGTCGGGCTCGGTCAGCGCCAGGCCCCCGCGCAGCTCGCCGGTGGCGAACCGCGGCAGCCAGTGCTCCTTCTGCGCCTGCGTGCCGAACTTCTGCACGATCAGCGCCATCATCAGGTGGGAGTTGAAGAAGCCGGTCAGGCTCATCCACTCCTCGGAGATGCGCGCCACGATCCGCGAATAGGTGATCGCCGGCAGGCCGAGCCCGCCGTACTGCGGCTCGATCAGAGCCCCGAACAGGCCCATTTCGCACATGTCGTCGACCAGTTCGTGCGGATAATCGTCCGCCTGCTCGTACTTGGCCGCGACGGGGGCGACCTTGCGGGTCAGCCAGCGGTCGATGGAATCCAGCAGCGCCTGCTCGTCGGCTTCGCTGATGACGGGGGACGCGTCGTCCATGGCTTCTTCTTTCGTCTCAGGTGAGCGACTGGCCGACATGGCCGGAGCCGCCCGGCGTCAGCAGCCCCTGGCCGGGCACGTGGTTCACTTCCAGGCGGACGCCGTCCGGGTCCTCGAACAGCACCGAATAGTAGCCGGGGGCGTAGTCGTCGTCCTGAGGCGGATGCACAACCTTGGCGCCGATCGAGACCAGGAAGTCGTGCACCTGGTCGACCTCGTCGCGCTCCCGGACCCGGAAGCAGACGTGATGGAGGCCGACGCGGGTCTGCACGAACCGTTCGCCCGCGTGCTCCGGCGCCGGCGCGCGCACCGCAAAGCCGGTGCGGCCGCCCACGCAATAGTAGACGCCGGCCGCGTTCATCACCTCGCGCAGGCCGAGGAAGGGCAGCAGCTTCATGTAGAAGGCCTTCGAAGCCTCGAAGTCGCCCGCCGTGACGAAGATGTGCGCGACGCCGTTGATCTCCATGCAGGGTCCTCCTCGCTCCGCGAACGGCTTATGCCCTCATCACGCTGCGTGCGACCAGCAAAAGTGGGAACGTTGGACCCTGTCATCGTCACCCCGGCTCGGCGCGTCCTGGCGGACGCTTGGCCCGGGGGTGACGAAACGGGTTGATGCTTGCTGGCGATAGGACTGAAGTGGGGCGGGGCCGGAAAGAAGCCGCTCGATTTCAGATAATCCATTGGGAGCCAGCGCCATGAATTACGAAGCCATCCTCTACGAGACCCGCGGGCCGGTCGCGATCATCACGCTGAACAAGCCCGACCGGCTGAACGCCATCGGCGCGGCGATCCGCGAAGAGGTGCACGCCGCGGTGGAGGCCGCGCAGCAAGACGACGCCGTGCGCGCGGCGATCATCACCGGCGCGGGGCGCGGCTTCTGTTCCGGCGCCGACCTCTCCGGCGCCTCGGCGCGCATGGCCGCCGGCGGCCCGCCGGGCGCCGCGGCGCCGGCCGCGACCGGCGCGATGGCGGAGAAGCTGGACGAGATGGGCTGGGTCGGCCGCTGGGCCAAGCGCTTCGCCTACTTCGACAAGCCGCTGATCGCGGCGGTGAACGGGGTCGCCGCCGGCGCCGGAATGAGCATGGCGCTGGCCTGCGATGTCCGCGTCGGCTCGACCGCCGCCCGCTTCAAGACCGTGTTCGTGGAGCGCAATCTCTCGCCCGACAGCGGCATGAGCTACTTCCTGCCACGGATCGTCGGCTACTCCCGCGCCGCCGACCTGGTGTTCTCCAGTCGCGCCGTGAACGCCGACGAGGCCTACCGTATCGGCCTGCTCGACCGGGTCGTGGAACCGGAAGCGCTCATCGAAGCGTCGGTGAAGCTCGCCGAGGAGATGGCGCAGTGGCCGCCGCTCGCCATCCGCATGGCCAAGCGCGTGCTGCAGCACAACCAGGACGCCGAACTCGACGACGCCCTGCGCTACGAAACCGTCGCCCTCGGCCACGCCCGGCGAGCGACCAACGACACCCGGGAATCCATCGCCGCCTTCGCGGAAAAGCGGAAAGGCGTCTACACGGGGACGTGAGACTCCGCCGGGAACGTTGCGGCGGCGGTACCTGCAAGTATAACCGCAGAGTACGCGGAGAAGCGCGGAGGGCGCAGAGAAGGTCTAGAGCCCGTTAGCCATGCGCACGATGCCTTTACGCATCAGCGGAACATTGAAGTTGAGCA
>DATJRL010000498.1:0-3509 GCA_035504785.1 Caulobacteraceae bacterium | reverse complement strand
CCGAGTAGTGCGCCTTGTTGCGCAGCCCGATTACGCCGGCCGAGGAGGCGAAGTTAATGATCCGGCCGCCGCTTTCGCTGAGGTAGCGGAACGCGGCCTGGTTGGCGAGGAACGTGCCTCTGGCGTTGACCGCGAATACATGGTCCCAGTCCTCGACGGCGATTGCCTCCGCGGGCGCGCCCGGGGCGATCCCGGCCGCGTGCACCAGCACGTCAAGGCCGCCGAGCGCCTCGGTGGCCGCCGCGAAGGCCGCGTCCACCGAGGCCTTCTCGGCCACGTCGGCCGTGATGAAGGCGGCCGAGCCGGGGCCGGCCGCGGTCGCCTTCTCGGCGATCTCCGCGCCCGGGCCTGCCTGGAGGTCGAGGGACATGACGGCAGCGCCGTGGGCGGCATAGGCGCGCACGATGCCGGCGCCCATCCCGCTCGCCCCGCCGGTCACGATGGCGCGGACGCCAGTAAGCGCATGGGTCATTTCGGGGTCCTTTCGGCTGCGGAGCCGCGCAGTCGCCGAACCGGTTCGCTGCGGCGGGAACGCCGCTACAGGACCGCGCCGGAGATCTTCAGCTCGATGATCTTGTCCATGTCGAGGCCGAGCTCGCCGAGCACCTCGTCGGTGTGCTCGCCGTGCCCCGGGGCGCGGGTGGGCGTACCGGACTCGCCGTTGAACTGAAGCGGGGCGGGCACCAGCTTGAACGGGGTGCCGTTGGCGTCCGTGAGGTCTTTGACGTATCCGTTCGCCACGATCTGCGGGTCGGAGAGCACGTCGATCGGGCGCTGCACCGGCGCCCACGCGCCGCCCGTGGAGTTGAGCAGCTGGACCGCCTCGTCGTACGAGCGGGCGGCGAACAGGGCCGCGAGCTCAGCGGCGGCCTCCTTGTTGTTCTTCATCCGCGCGGCGTGGTCGGCGAACCGCGAGTCGTCGATGAGCTCTGGCTTGCCGAAGGCGGTCACCAGCTTCGGCCAGAACCGGTCCGTCTGGAGCATGACGAGGAAGACGAACCGGCCATCAGCTGTCTGGTAGCTGTTGACCATCGCGTTGGGGGCCTCCGATGGCCGGTAGCGCGGCGCCCGCGCCATGCCGAACGCGGCGGCGCCCGCGAGGGTGGCGCCAAGCGACCAGGCACCCTGCGACAGCAGCGAGCCGTCGACGGTCAGTGCCTCGCCGGTGCGCTCCCGGTGCAGCAGCGCCGCCGAGATGCCGCCGGCCAGGGTGAGGCCGCCCGTCACGTCGCCGAACGCCGGGCCGGGCTGCGTCACGGGGTAGCCCAGCTCGTCAGGGCTCGCGGTGTCGGCCGCGCCGGCGCGGGCCCAGAAGGTCGAGTTGTCGTAGCCGCCGGTATTCGCGTCGGGCCCGAGCGGGCCGTGCGCGGAGCCGCTGGCGAAGACTATCCTCGGGTTCACGGCCCGGATGTCCTCGACGTCGATGCGCAGCTTCTTGCGCTGGTTGGGCAGGAAGTTGGTCAGGAAGACGTCGGCCGTCTCCGCGAGCCGCAGCAGCAGTTCATGCCCCTCGGGAGACTTGATGTCAAGGCCAACACTTCGCTTGCCCCTGTTGGGCAGCTCCACCATGTGGGCAACGCCGCCGAGGGGGACGAGACCTGAGGTCACAAGGCCGCGCTGCGGATCCCCGGTCTCCGGGTGCTCGACCTTGATCACGTCCGCGCCCCACTCGGCGAGGACCGCGCCGGCCACCGGCACGTAGGTCCAGGACGCGACTTCGAGCACTCGGATTCCGCGCATGATCTCGACCACAATGGGCTCCTCGTCATTGATGGTGCCTGGCACACTGGCGATGTCTCCGTTATAAAGTATACTTACTGTCAGAAACAAGGCGTGATGGCTATGGGTGAAGATGCAGACTTCCTCCCCTTCCCAGCTCAGGCTACGCTTTCTCCTGGCGCGAGACATAAACAACATGGCCGATTGCGATCGGCGCTGACGGAGGCCTGAGTGGATCTTGACTTTACGATGGAGCAGGGTGAATTCCGCGAGGAGGTACGGACCTGGCTGGCCGAGAACGCGCCAAGGGAGCCAAGGCCGCACTCCTGGGACGGCGGCATGCGGGAGTACGACCTCGCCTGGCAGCGCACGCAGTGGGAGGGCGGCTGGGCGGGCATTGCCTGGCCGAAGGAGTACGGCGGGCGCGGGCTCGCCACGCTTCAGCAGCTGATCTGGTACGAGGAGTACGCGCGGGCCGGGCTGCCCGCGATCGATTCGACCTTCGTCGGGCTCAATCACGCGGGGCCCACGCTGATCACCCGGGCAAGCGAGGAGCAGAAGGCCTTCCACCTGCCGCGCATCCTGCGCGGCGAGGACATCTGGTGCCAGGGCTTCTCCGAGCCGGGTGCCGGGTCCGACCTCGCATCGCTGTCCACGCGAGCAGAGGTTGACGGTGACCACTTCGTGGTCACCGGGCAGAAGATCTGGACCAGCTTCGCTATGATCGCCGACTACCAGGAGCTGCTCGTCCGCACCCAGCGCAGCGGCGCCAAGCACCACGGCATCACCTGGCTGATTTGCGACATGCGCACGCCTGGCATCGAGGTGCGCCCGATCGAGACGATCGAGGGCGGCGCGGAGTTCTGCGAGTGCTTCTATGACGAGGTTCGCATCCCGATGGCGAACATCGTCGGCGAGCGGGACGGCGGCTGGAAGGTCGCCATGTCCACCCTGTCGTTCGAGCGCGGCACCGGATACACCGCGAGCCAGGTCAGACTGGCCGCTGTCGTGGAGAACCTCATCGAGCTCGCGAAGGAGCGGACCGGACCTGACGGCAGGCGGGCGGCCATCGCCGACGAGGAGATCGCGGTCCGGCTGGCCACCGCCCGCGCCGAGGTGGCCGCGCTGCGCGCGATGACCTACGCGGGCATCTGCCGGAACCTGCGTGCGGACACTCCGGGTCCCGAGGGCTCGATGCTCAAGCTGTACTTCGCCGAGATCGCCAAGCGGGTCGCCACGCTGGCGATGGACATCCTCGGCGACGACAGCCTGCGCGCCACCAGTCGCTGGGACCGGCCGTTCGGCTGGTCAGGCAACTACCTCTACTCCTTCTCGGCCTCCATCGGCGGAGGCACGTCGGAAATCCAGCGCAACATTATCGGCGACCGGGTTCTCGGTCTCCCGCGGTAGTCGGAGGCATCGGTGGATCTTCTCCCCTCTCAGGAACAACTCGAACTCGCCGGGCTCGCCTCGGAGTTCTTCGCCGACCAGCTGCCGATCAGCCGGATCAGGGAGCGGCGGGGCGAGCCGGCCGCGATCACCCGAAAGGCGTGGGCCGCGGCGGCCCACGTCTCCCGGGTGATCGCGGCCGGGTCGGCCCGCCGCTCCCTGATCCGGCTGATCGGCAGCTGGTCGGCGAAGAACTCCGAGGCGAGCCCCGTGAGTTCGAGTTGTTCCTGAGAGGGAAGTAGATCCACCGATGCCTCCGACTACCGCGGGAGACCGAGAACACGGTCGCCGATGATGTTGCGCTGGATTTCCGACGTGCCTCCGCCGATGGAGGCCGAGAA
>DATJRL010000497.1:0-19769 GCA_035504785.1 Caulobacteraceae bacterium | reverse complement strand
CTGCGTGAAGTCTCATGGCAACGTCGCCGCCGGCGCGGTGATCGGCGGCGTCTTCGGCGCCCTGCTCGGATCGGCGATCGGCGGACCCGGCCACCATGCGGGCGGCGCGATCGCCGGGGCGGCGATCGGCGGCACCACGGGCGCTGCGATCGCGGCGAACTCAGCCAACGAGACCAGCCCCGGCTGCCCGCCCGGCTATGTGGTGCGCGGAGGCGCGCCGCCCTTCTATTACGCGGGGTACGGCGGCCCGTACTTCTACGCCGCGCCCTACTGGTACCATCCATGGATTTGGTATGGCGACCGGTGGGTCTTCCGCCCCTACCCGTACCACACCTGGTACTACCGCCACTACGTTGGCCGCGGCGGTCACTGGCGTCACTAGTTAGACCGAAGGCATCCTCGCGGTCGGACCTCGAACACCCGGCGGACAAGCGCCGGGTGTTCAGGCTGTCGGATCGTCGCTAGTAAGGCTCAACCTGAGCATAAGGAAGCGCCTGGATGTGGTTCGCGGGACCGGCCGCCCGAGTTCCGGCCGCGGGTCGACCGTCGGTGCTTCGCCTGGGCTTCGATCTTAAGCCCGGCATGCGGGTGGGTCTGTTCGGCGGCTCGTTCAATCCCGCCCATGAGGGACACGCCCACGTGGCGGAGACCGCGCTGCGACGGCTCGGCCTCGATCGCGTGATCTGGCTGGTGTCGCCGCAGAACCCGCTCAAGCCCACCCATGAAACCGCCGCCCTGACGCGCCGGCTGTGGGGCGCACAGCGCTATGCGCAGGGTCCGTCGATGACCGTCTCCGACGCGGAGACCAAGATCGGGTCCTACTACACCATCGATACCTTGCGGGTGCTGAAGGCCCGATACCCCGGGGTCTGCTTCGTCTGGATCATGGGCGCCGACAGTCTGGCCAGTTTCCACCGCTGGCGGGGTTGGACTCAGATCATGCGCGAGATGCCGGTCGCGGTGGTCGCGCGTCCCTGGACCGGCATCAAGAGCCGCTCATCCCCTGCGGCCCGGCGGTTTGCCTGGGCGCGGATTCGCTCCCGCGCCTCGCGCACCCTGCCCTGCCGGACGCCGCCGGCCTGGGTCTACCTCACCGCACCGCTCAACTTCGCTTCGTCGACGGCGCTGCGACGCCCGCAAGCCGCCGTCAAGCCGCCGCTCCAGATTGCCCCCTGACCGAACCGGGGTTTTCTGCTAAGGGGTGATGCTGCGAGATCATGCACGGGAGCATCCCCTGAACCGCGACCATGCGCTTAGCGCGCAAGAGGCGAGCCTTTCCGGCGACGCCTCGGAGGTCGACCGGCCCGCTCGGGCCCTCGAACGCCTCCTTCTCAATCGCCTGGATGACGAGAAAGCCCAGGACGTCGTTTTCATCGATCTGAAAGACAAGAGCTCCGTCGCCGACGGGATGATCGTCGCGTCCGGGCGTTCGCAGCGCCATGTCGGGGCGATGGCCGATCACCTCCTGCGCGCCCTGAAGGATGCCGGCTACGGCCGCGCCCGCGTCGAGGGTCTGCCCCACTGCGACTGGGTGCTGATCGACGCCGGCGACGTCATCGTGCACCTGTTCCGGCCGGAGGTTCGCGCCTTCTACAACATCGAGAAGATCTGGTCGGTCGAGCCGCCCCACCGGGCCGTGAGCTAGCCTCGCGCGGTGGGCGGAGCCCGCGCCGTTGCGCATCGCCTTGATTTGCGTCGGCAAGCTGGGCCGGGGGCCTGAAGCGACGCTGGCGCTCGACTACGCGCAGCGAGCCTCCGCGGCCGGCCGCGTGCTGGGACTGGCCCCGGTGGAGATCGTCGAGGTGGAGGCCCGAAAGCCAGGCAGGGCCGCCGAGGCGGAGGCGGTCCTCGCGCGCTCCGGCGGCGCCCGGCTCGTGGCTTGCGACGAGCATGGCGCGTCATTCGCCTCCCGCGCCTTCGCGGCGCGCCTGGCCGCGCTGCGCGACGAGGGCGTGCGCGATCTCGCCTTCATCGTCGGAGGCGCCGACGGGCTGGGGGACTCCGCGCTCGCGGCGGCCTCCGAGCGGATCGCCTTCGGGCCACAGACCTGGCCGCACGCCCTGGCGAGGGTGATGCTGGCCGAGCAGGTCTATCGCGCCATCTCGATCCTCGCCGGCTTGCCCTATCATCGCGATTGAGGCGGCAAGGCTTCCGGAGCTAACCAGGATCCCGTGCGCCTCATCCCTTTCATCCTCTGCGCCACGATCCTCGGCGCCGATTCGGCCGCCGGCGCCGCGCCAGCCGCGAGCGTGGAGGACCAACGACGGACGCTGCAGGACCTAACCGTGCAGGAGGATGCGATCGCCGCGCGCATGGGCGCCGACCGCAACACATTGTCGCACCTGCTGACCGCTGTGGAGATCTTCGCCCGCGACCCGCCGCCGCCGTTGATCGTGAAAGCGCAGGACGCCCGCGACGCCGTGAACGCGATGATCCTCGCCAGGGCGATCGCGGGCGAATTGCAGGATCGGGTGCGCAGCCTCGCCGCCGACGCGGCTCAGCTCGCCCGGCTTCGCCGCCAGGCGGCCGTCGCCAGCGGCGACCTGTTCTCCGCCGAGAGCGCCATCGAGGACCGCCAGGGCCGCCTCGACGCCTTGACGCGCGACGCGGACCTGCTGGCGCCGCCCTCCACCCGCGCCGCCTTCGCCGGCGAGCAGCCGCCCCCGTCCACGCTCTCGCCTCCGACGGCCGGCAGGGCCGCCGTCCGCTTCGGCGGCCGCCTGGAAAGCGGCCTCGCGGCCCAGGGTATCGCCTACCGCACCGCCCCCGGCGCCGCGGTGACCAGCCCCGCCGCCGCCAGTGTCGCCTATGCCGGTCCCGTGAACGGGTGGGGCGAAGTGGTCATCTTGCGCGCCGGTAGCGGATGCCACATGGTGCTATCCGGATTGGGCAAGGCCACCGTGAAAGCGGGACAGACCGTTGCGGCCGGCGCCCCGATCGGAGTCATGCCCTCTGTTGGCTCGCCGCCACCGGAGCTTTATTTCGAAGTCAGGTTGGCGCGCGGGCCCGTGGATCCGGCGCGACTGATGGGCGGGCGGACGTTGGATGTTAACGCGGGCGAGGCGCGGCTTCGCCGCGAAGGAGTTAACTAAGCCCCTGATGCGCAAATATCTTCTGATCGCCGTCTCCGCCTTCGCACTCGGCGCCGGGTCGATGGCCTACGTCGGCCAGGCCGCCCGCGCGACCACCCAGCCGGAGGCCGAAAAGTACCACATGCTCGAGCTGTTCGGCGACGTGCTCACCGACATCGACCATGAGTACGTGACCCCGGTCGACGACAAGAAGCTGATCCAGGCGGCGATGTCCGGCATGCTGACGTCGCTGGACCCGCACTCCGACTACCTGGCGCCCGACGCCTACACCGACCTGCAAGACCAAACCCGCGGGGAATACGGCGGCCTCGGCCTGGAGATCCAGAGCGACGAGGGCGCGGTGAAGGTGATCTCCCCCATCGACGGCACGCCGGCGGCGCGGGCGGGCATCAAGCCCGGCGACTACATCCTGGCCGTCGACGGCAAGAACATCCTGGGCATGAGCGTCAACGACGCGGTCAAGGAGATGCGCGGCAAGCCGGGCGAGGCCGTGACCCTGACCATAGGGCGCGAGAAGCAAGACCCCTTCGACGTCAAGCTGGTGCGCGAGATCATCCAGCCCAAATCGGTGACGTCCCATCTGGAAGGCGACTACGGCTACGTCCGCCTCTCGGGCTTTAACGAGAAGGCCACCGACGAGACCCTCGCCGCCATCAACGACCTGAAGGCCAAGGATCCGCACCTGAAGGGCCTCGTGCTCGACCTGCGCAACAATCCAGGCGGGCTGTTGGACCAGGCGGTGGGCGTGGCCAGCCTGTTCCTCGACGGCGGCGAGGTGGTCTCGCAACGCGGCCGCGACCCGCACGACATCGAGGTCTACGACGCCAAGGGCCATGACGTTCTCAACGGCCTGCCGATGGTGGTGCTGATCAATTCAGGCACCGCCTCCGCTTCGGAAATCGTCTCCGGCGCGCTGCAGGACCGCCATCGCGCGGCGATCGTCGGCGTCACCAGCTTCGGCAAGGGCTCGGTGCAGACCGTGATCCCGCTGCGTGGCGGCGCCGACGGAGCCTTGAAGCTGACGACGGCGCGCTACTACACGCCCTCGGGCCGTTCGATCCAGAAGACCGGCATCCAGCCGGACCTGGAAGTGGCCGAGACACGGGAAGAGGCCCAGGAGATCGCCGACGAGGCGTTCCAGTTCACCGAGGCCAGCTTCCGCAACGCCCTCGACGCCGACGAAGGCAAGGCCCGCGTCGGTCCGCACGAGCCCGCCGAGGCGCCACCGGCCGACTTCGACGAGAAAAAAGGCGACTTCCAGCTGGTCCGCGCCCTCGACGTGCTCAAGTACGGCTCCGTTGAGGCGACGCCCAAGCTCGCGAAACCCACGGCGACGCTGGCGCAGGTGGCAGGCCGGATGGGCGCAGGCCCCGGCGCAGAGGGCGCCAGCGCGCCCGCCAAACCGTAGGGCCGGTCCCTCTCGCAAGGGGCCGGTTTCGGCTGGACGCCCTGCACGGCCCCCTTGCGTGGAAAGGGTTGGGGATCGAACCCGCCAAAAACCGGCGCGCGAGCAAAGGGTCGCGGCCCCGGATTTTTCGGCTTCGTTAACCAACTGCGGCGAGGCTTGCCTTGCTTTGCCACCGATCCGCGCCACCACCTTCGCCAGGCCCAAGCCGCGGCCACAGCCGACCGGCGCCACGCGCTCGCCGCTCGGTCCCTTCGCCAACCCGGCCGTCGGCGCGACGACGGCGGCGGCTTTCTTCCTCGCCTGCGCCTTAGGTCTGGTCGCGCTCACCGGCGACCCGAAGGCGGGCGCGCCGGTCGTGCGCCTGTCGCTGGCCAAGATCGCCGACACCGAGGCGCCGCCGGGCTGGCGCGAGGTGCTCCCCAGCGAGTCGCCCGGCGAGGCGCCCTACCAGGCACAGACCGTCGCCCTCTCGGAGGTGGCGCAGACCGCCGAGGCGCCGCCTGACAACGGCGGCGTCGCCATCATCACCATTCCCGGCGACGCCCGACTCGACGGTGCGCAGGTCGCCGGCGCGGCGCTGCCGCAAGCCCCGATCGCCGGCCTTTTCACCCAAGGCGCCGCCGGTCCGCTGCCGACCATCGGCCCCGACGGGCGCACGCCGGCCCAGGCCTACGCCCGGCCCTTCACGGCGGACGGCAAGCCGCGCGTGGCGCTGATCGTGGGCGGCCTCGGCCTCAACGCCAAGGCGACGCGCCAGGCGATCGACACGCTGCCGCCGGAGATTACGCTTTCATTCGTGCCCTACGCCGAAGGATTGCAGGGCTGGATCGACATGGCGCGCGCCGCGGGCCACGAGGTGCTGCTCGAGGCCCCGATGGAGCCGAAGGACTATCCCGACAACGATCCCGGCCCCTATACGCTGATGGCCGACGGGCAGGACGCGCAACCCCGCATGGAATGGCTGCTGTCCCGCGCCACCGGCTACTTCGGCCTGACCAACTATCTCGGCTCGAAGTTCTTGAACTCCCCCTCGGCGGTCGCCGCATTCGAGGGCGAGCTGCATCAGCGCGGGCTCGCCTTCGTGGACGACGGCTCGGCCGCGCGTATCGGCGGCCCGATCCCCCGCGCTTCCGCCGACCGGATCGTCGACGACCAGCTCGACGGCGCCGCCATCGAGGCCCAGCTCACCGCGCTGGAAACCGAGGCGGCCCGCTCCGGCAAGGCGCTCGGCTCCGGCTTCGCCTACCCGGTCACGATCGAGGAAGCCGCACATTGGGCCGCCGGCTTGTCGCAGCGCGGCTTCCAACTTGCGCCGGCCTCGGCGCTGATGGCCAGCCGGTAAAAGACTCGCGAGACGATGCCGCCCCTGGCGCTACAACCGCGCGGGTCCCAGATGAGGTCCATGGACCTCAGCTTGCTGCGCCCGAACGTCGGCATCGTGCTGGTCGGCTCGACCGGCAAGGTCTGGCTCGGCCGGCGCGCCAGGACGCCGCCGCCCTACAATTGGCAGTTCCCCCAGGGCGGGATCGACGCGGGCGAAGGCGACTTCGACGCGGCGGTGCGCGAGCTGCGAGAGGAAACCGGCGTAACGTCGGTGAAGCTGCTGGCGCGCACCCGAGACTGGATCGGCTACGAGTTTCCGCCCGAGCACCAGGGTTCGAAGATCGTCAAGGGTTGGCGCGGCCAGAAGCAGATCTGGTTCGCCTTCGGCTTCGAGGGCCAGGAGTCCGAGATCGACCTGACCGCCCACGGCGAGATGGAATTCGACGACTGGCGCTGGGCCGACCTCGACGACGCGCTGGCGCTCGTGGTGCCGTTCAAGCGCGACGCCTACCGGCAGGTGATCGAGGCGTTCCGCCCCGTCGTGGACGCGGCCCGCGCGGCGACGCCATAAGAGCTTGTTCCGAACGGCGCCGCCAGCCAAGAAGGACTTGCTGTCCTGATTCCGGGACCATCGCCGACGGGCCGGCGCTTTTTGGAGACGCGATGAAACCGCCGCCCGTCGTCATGGTCCACGGCGCGTTCTGCGGCGGCTGGGTCTTCGAAGGCTTCGCGGAGCCGTTCGTGGCCGCCGGCCACGAGACGCATTGCCTGGACCTCCGCGCCGGCGCCGCTGTGGCGGGTCTCTCGATGAGCGATTACGCGCGCCGCGTGGCGGCCTTCGCCGAGACGCTGAAGGCGCCGCCGGTCCTGATCGGACACTCGCTCGGAGGACTCGTCTGCCTGCTCGGCGCCGCCCAGGTTCGCACGGCCGGCGTCGTCCTGCTGGCGCCCTCCGCGCCGTGGGGCGTGGTGGCGTCGACGATGGAAGAGGCGGTGTCCGCCGTCGCCCTCTATGCGCTGGGACCCTACTGGGCGCTGGCGATCGAGCCGGAGTACGCGACCTTCGGACGCTACGCCGTCAACCGGCTGCCGCGGCCCGAGCGCCACGCCTTGTTCGGACGCATGGGCGCGGAGAGCGGCCGCGCGCTCTTCGAGACGCTCAATTGGTGGCTCGATCCGTTCATGACCACCCTGGCGAGGCCGGAGCGGATCGACGCGCCGATCCTGGCGCTATCGGGCGAACGCGACGCCATTCACCCGCCTTTGACCGTGGCGGAAACCGCGCGCCGCGTCGGCGCCGAGCACGTGGTGATGGAAGGCATGAGCCACTGGCTCCCCGCCGAGCCCGGGTGGGAGGCGGTCGCCGATCGATGCCTCGCGTGGCTGGGCGCGGCGGCGACGCCGCTGGCCGCCGAGTAGCCGCTTCAGCTGGAGACCTTCTCCACGCCGTAGATCATTTCCGACGTATCGACCCCCCCCTTGAGCGGCGTGCCGTCGGCCTTGCGCATGGTGGTGAAGACCAGGCTCTCGTCCTTGGTGTCGGTCGTGTGCTGCCAGGAGCGCGTGGTGAACTGCGTGCCGCCCTGCACATTCTTGTCGTTGCGGTAGAGGCTCCAGCCGTTCTCGATCCCGGCCCAGTCGTTGAGGGCGATGATGATCGGTCGGCCCGGCGATTCCAGATCGAGCGGATGGGTCACGTCGACGTGGCATTGGTTGGGGTTGGACCCCGGATCTTCGACAACGATCGAGTAGTCGCGGGTCTTGATCATCCAGTTGCTGTCACTGTTTTTGCGGAACCCCGCCGCCTTGGCGAGCTGTGGCAGGTTGCCGCCGTTTGCGGCGGGGATGCAGATGTGCTGCAGCACGCTCAGCAGTTCGATGGCCGTGGGGTCGGTCGGTGGAGGCGGAGGTGGCGGTGGCGATGGCGGCGGCGCCTCCTCGACGGCCGGAGTCGGCGGGGCGGTGGTCGGCGGCGCGGCGTTGGTCGGCGGCGCCTGGGCGGCTTCGGGCGACGCGCCGGGCGTGGCGGGCGGCGCGGACGCCGCGGGCGGAGACGTTGGCGCCGCGCCCTCGGGCGCCGGGCTGACCGGAGGCGGCGCAGAGGTCGGCGCGGCGCTCGGAGGCGCTGGCGGCGAGGCGGGCGACGTCTGGTCGGTGGACTGGGCGTAGGCGCTGGCGGCGCCGGCCAGGGCGATCAGGCTGACGAGCGCGAGGCGCATGGATCTGGCTTCCTGAGGTGACTGTTTGGCCGGTCTTTCTAGCGAGCCTTTGCGGGCACGGCCAAGCGGCTAAATCACTTCTTCGCCGTGCTCGGCCAGGATGGTGAACCCTTGCGGCGTCACATCGGCGAACCCGCCGCGAACCTCGAAGACCCGCGTCACTTTGTCGTCGTACACCTTCACCCGGCCCTCCTTGAGCGTGGTCATGAAGGGGGTGTGGCCGAACAGGACGCCGAAGTCGCCTTCCGACCCCGGCGCGTCCACCTGGTCGACGGCGCCGGCGAAAAGTTCGCGCTGCGGGGAAACCAGGGAGAAGCTCAGCTTCGCCGCCACCTCAAGCCTCCTCCGCCATGCGCTCGGCCTTGGCCACGGCGTCGTCGATGCCGCCGACCAGGCGGAAGGCGCTTTCGGGCAGATGGTCGTACTCGCCGTCGCACACCGCCTTGAACGAGCGAACCGTCTCCTCCAGCGGCACCATCATCCCCGGTATGTTGGTGAAAGCCTCGGCCATGAACATCGGCTGGGAGAGGAACTGGGTGATTCGGCGCGCCCGCGCCACGATCAGCTTGTCGTCCTCACTGAGCTCGTCCATGCCGAGGATGGCGATGATGTCCTTCAGCTCTTTGTACTGCTGCAGGATCGCCTGCACGCGGCGGGCGGTCTGGTAGTGCTCCTCGCCGACCACCAGCGGGTCGAGGATCCGCGAGGTCGATGCGAGCGGGTCGACGGCCGGGAAGATGCCGAGCGCGGCGATGTCTCGGTCCAGCATTGTCGTCGCGTCCAGGTGGGCCATGGCGGTGGCCGGCGCCGGGTCGGTGAAGTCGTCGGCCGGCACGAAGATCGCCTGCACCGAGGTGATCGAGCCCTTGTTGGTCGAGGTGATCCGCTCCTGCAGGGCGCCCATGTCGGTAGCGAGCGTCGGCTGGTAACCCACCGCCGACGGGATGCGGCCCAGCAGCGCCGACATCTCGGAGCCCGCCTGGGTGAAGCGGAAGATGTTGTCGATGAACAGCAGAACGTCCTTGCCCTCGACGTCGCGGAAGTACTCCGCCTGGGCGAGTCCGGTCAGGGCGACGCGAGCGCGGGCGCCCGGCGGCTCGTTCATCTGGCCGTAGACGAGGGTGCAGCGCGAGCCCTCGGTCGAGCCGTTGTTCTTCCTGGGGTCGACGTTGACGTTGAACTCGATCATCTCGTGGTAGAGATCGTTGCCCTCGCGGGTGCGTTCGCCGACGCCGGCCAGCACCGAGACGCCGCCGTAGGCCTTGGCGATGTTGTTGATCAGCTCCTGCATCGTCACGGTCTTGCCGACGCCGGCGCCGCCGAACAGTCCGATCTTGCCGCCCTTGGTGTAGGGGCAGAGCAGGTCGATGACCTTGATGCCGGTGACCAGAATCTCCGCCGAGGTGGTCTGCTCCTCGAACGACGGGGCGGCGCGGTGGATCGGCGCGCGCACATTGCTCTGGATCGGACCGGCCTCGTCCACCGGCTCGCCGATGACGTTCATGATACGGCCGAGGGTCGCCGGACCGACCGGCACGGTGATCGGGCCGCCGGTGTCGACCACTTCCTGTCCGCGGGTCAGGCCCTCGGAGGTGTCCATGGCGATGGTGCGCACGGTGCTCTCGCCGATGTGCTGAGCCACTTCCAGCACCAGCCGGAACGGCAGGCCGGTCTTCTGGTCGATGTTGATCGTCTCCAGCGCCGACAGGATCGGAGGCAGGTGGCCGTCGAACTCGACGTCGATGACGGCGCCGATGACCTGGGTGATGACCCCCTTGGCGACACCGGCGGACAGGAGGCCGTCGGCGGGAATGCTGGCGGGGGCGGCGTTGGGCGCCGCGGTTCTCTTGGCGGCGGTCTTGGCGGCGGCGGGTTTCTTGGGAGCGGTGGCCATCGGTCTCTACTCGTCTTTCCTCAGAGCGCCTCGGCGCCGGAGATGATTTCGATCAGCTCTTTGGTGACCTGCGCCTGGCGGGCGCGGTTGTATCGCAGCGTCAGCCTGGAGATCATGTCGCCGGCGTTGCGGGTGGCGTTGTCCATCGCCGTCATCTGGGCGGCGAAGAAGCCGGCCTGGTTTTCGAGCATGGCGGAGAAGATCTGGGTGGTGATGTTGCGCGGCAGCAGGGTGGCGAGGATGGTCTCCTCGTCGGGTTCGTACTCGTAGCGGGCGCCCTGCAAGTCGATGGTCGGGGCGTCGGAAACCTGGGCGGGGATCAGCTGCTGCATTCGAGGCTGCTGGCTCACCACGCTGCGGAAACGACTGTAGAACAGCGTCACCACGTCGGCGTCCCCGGCGTCGAACCGCTCGACGATCAGATCGGCGACCTCTTGGGCGCGCTCGAGGCTGGGCGAGTTGCCCGCCTCCAGGCTGCCGACATAGCGTCCACCGTACAGCCGGCGCAGCTGGTCGCGCGCCTTGCGGCCGACGGTCAGGATGGCGACGTCGCGACCGGCGGCGATCGCCGCGGCGATGTGGTCGCGGGCGGCGCGGACGATCGAGGAGTTGAAGCCGCCGGCAAGGCCGCGGTCGGCGGTGGCGACGACCACCAGCTCCTTCTGGTCCGAGCCCGTGCCGACCAGCAGCTTCGGCGCTCCCGGCCCGGTGACGCCGGCGGCCAGGTTGGCGATCACCGAGGCCATCCGCTCGGCGTAGGGCCGCGCGTTCTGGGCTGCGTCCTGGGCGCGCCGCAGCTTGGCGGCGGCGACCATCTGCATCGCCTTGGTGATCTTCTGCGTGGACTTCACGGCCGCGATGCGGCTCCGCATGTCCTTCAGGCTGGGCACGGCCGGCGGGTCCCTTACGCGAAGGTCGAGACGAACTGGTCGAGCACCGAGCGCAGCTGCGCTTCCAGTTCGTCGTTCAGGGTCTTCTGGGTGCGGATCGCGTCCAGCAGGTCGCTGTGCTGGCTGTGCAGGCGGCCGAGCAGCTCGGACTCGAAGCGGCCGATGTCGGCCACGGCGATTGTGTCCAGGTAGCCGCGGGTGCCGGCGTAGATCACGCAGACCTGTTCCTCAGCCTGCAGCGGGGCGTACTGGGGCTGCTTGAGGAGTTCGGTCAGGCGCGAGCCGCGGGCGAGCAGCTTCTGCGTCGCCGCGTCGAGGTCGGACCCGAACTTGGCGAAAGCGGCCATCTCGCGGAACTGGGCGAGGTCGCTCTTCAGCGAGCCGGTGGCGGCGCGCATGGCCCGAATCTGCGCCGACGAACCCACCCGACTCACCGAGATGCCGACATTCATCGCCGGGCGGATGCCCTGATAGAACAGGTCGGTCTCCAGGAATATCTGACCGTCGGTGATCGAGATCACGTTGGACGGGATGTAGGCGGCGACGTCGTTGGCCTGAGTCTCGATCACCGGCAGGGCGGTGAGCGAGCCGGCGCCGAAATCGTCGTTCATCTTCGCCGCGCGCTCCAGCAGGCGCGAGTGGAGATAGAACACATCGCCCGGATAGGCCTCGCGGCCCGGCGGGCGGCGCAACAGCAGCGACATCTGGCGATAGGCGACGGCCTGTTTGGAGAGGTCGTCGTAGATGATGACGGCGTGCATGCCGTTGTCGCGGAACCACTCGCCCATGGCGCAGCCCGAGAACGGCGCGAGGAACTGCAGCGGAGCCGGGTCGGACGCGGTGGCCGAAACGACGATGGTGTAGTCGAGCGCGCCGCGCTCCTCGAGGGTCCTGACCACCCGGGCCACGGTCGAGCGCTTCTGCCCGACAGCCACGTAGATGCAGTAGAGCTTGGCCTTCTCGTCGTCGCCGGCGTTGACCTGGCGCTGGTTGAGAATGGTGTCGATTGCGAGCGCCGACTTGCCCGTCTGGCGGTCACCGATGATCAGTTCGCGCTGGCCGCGACCGATCGGCACCAGGGAGTCCACGATCTTCAGGCCGGTTTGCACCGGCTCGTTCACGCTCTTGCGCGGGATGATGCCCGGAGCCTTCACGTCCACGCGGCGACGCTCGGCGACATCGTCGATCGGACCCTTGCCGTCGATCGGGTTTCCGAGCGGATCGACGACGCGGCCGAGGAGGCCGCGACCCACCGGCACGTCGACGATCTCGCGCAGGCGGCGCACTTCGTCACCTTCGCCGATCGCACTGTCGTCGCCGAAGATCACCACGCCGACGTTGTCGCGTTCGAGGTTGAGGGCCATGCCCTTCACCCCGGCGGACGGGAACTCGACCATCTCGCCCGACTGGACATTGTCGAGACCGAAGACCCGGGCGATGCCGTCGCCGACGGTCAGCACCTGGCCGACGTCGGAGACGTCCGCCTCTTCGCCGAAGTTGGCGATCTGGGACTTGAGGATGGCCGAGATTTCGGCGGCGCGGATGTCCATCTTGGTCTTACGCTCTCTTCAGGGCGAACTTCAGCGAATCGAGCCTCGATTTCAGCGAGGCGTCATAAAGGCGCGAGCCCACGCGAACCTTGACCCCGCCCAGGATGGCGGCGTCGACGCGGGTCTCGATCTCGGGGTCCTTGCCCAGCGCCGTCCGCAGCGCGGCGGCGAGCGCCTTGGACTGGGCGGGGGTGAGCGGCATGGCGGTGACCACCTCGGCGGAGATGGCGCCGCGGTGGGCCGCCGCGAGGCGTTCGAAGGCCGCGATCATGCCCGGCAGGGCGTTGGCGCGACGGTTTGCCGCGACGAGACCGAGGAATTTGCGGGTGGTGGCGGCGAAGCCGGCGGCGGCGGCGATCGCGGCCAGACCCCTGCCTTTCACCTCGGCGTCGAAGGCCGGGGAAGCCAGCAGGGTGCGCAGGTCGGCGCTCTCCACTCGCATCGCCTTGAGGCTCTTCAGGTCGGCCTCGACGACGCCAAGCTCGCCCTGGTCTTTAGCCAGTTCGAAGAGGGCCTGAGCGTACCTGACGCCCACGTCCGTCGCCTTGGAATCGTCCGCCACTTGATCGACCGTCCGTCGCTTGACAGCGCCGAGGTCGAGCGGAGGCTCGGCTTCGGCCTAAGGGCTTGAATGCTCTAGAGAAAGCACGCGGATTCAGGGGCCGGAAAGCACCCCCTCGTCCGAAGCCGCGCGCCTGATAGCATGGGGCTCGGGGCGCCGCAACCAAGGCGGAATGGCGCCGCCGCGGGTCATCTCGTCGCTCGAAAAGAAGAGGCGGCCCCTTGCGGGACCGCCTCAGGAGGCGACTCGAAACTGGGGCGCTTCGTCAGCGCGAGACGGGCTGGGACGAGGCCGTCTGCGAGGACCCGCCGATGTTGGCGTTGCAACGGTCGAGGGCCGCCGGCTGCAGGGTGTGGTATTCGTCCTTGAACTCGGTGATGCGGCTGCCCGCCTGCTTGGCCACGGCATGGCACTGGTTCCAGCCGAAGGTCTCGTCGGGGGTGGCGCCTGCGACGCAGGTCGTGTCGGCGCAATGCCAGACGCCGCCGTCCGCGACGAACTCGACGGGCTTGGCCACGGGTTGCTCCAGGGTCACGACGGTGCGGCCGTCGGCGAAGGCTTGGGAGGCGAGGGTAAGACCGGCGACAAGGCATGCCGCCGCGATTGCGAGCTTCATGAGAAAGCCCTCCATTGTGAGCTTGAGACAGTGGAAGAAGCTTGGATCGAACAGCGCTTCTTGGGCGTCAGGACTCCGGCCCGTGGGAACCGCCGACGTATCCCCACGCCGACGCGAACTCAGAACCTAACAGTGCTCAGATACCGCCTCGGCGCGCGGACCGCAAGCCTCGGCGCTAAACAGTGTTCACATTTTTTCTAAAACCGAGGGTCAGAGCCCCAGGATCGTCTTTTGCCGCTGTTCCGCCTTGTCCTGGACCGGACGCGCCTCGATCATGCCCTCGGCGCGCACGAAGCGGCCCGCGCGCACCATGCGGTTCGGGCGCGTGGCCTCGGAAACGCTGACGTCGCGCGGCTTGTGGCGGTCATGGATGAAGGCGAGGACGGCGGCGATCAGCGAAGCGCCCCCCGCACCGGCCAGCAGCGAGAGGTAATCGTCGGCGGGATCGGAAAGCGCGGAAAAGGCCCAGAGCTCCAGGCCGGACGCACCCGCGTTGTCGATGGCGTGGCCTCCCGACACGCCTATCATCCACCGCACCGCCAGCGCGGCGCCGACAGCGATCGGAACCGCCGCGAAGCGCGGTCGGGCCAAGGCGCCCAACACCGCGCCCAAGAGCGAGAGGACCACCAGCACAACCATGACCGCTTCTTGTGCCCGAACTGGGCAACGGGCGGTTAACGGATGCCTCCGAAGCCGATGTGCGCGAATGTCGCGGCTACAACAACGACTTAGCTGCAAGCGGGCCTCGCAGCCAGTCCGGCGCGTAGTCGAGGTGGTCCTCGATCGCCCACAGGATCGACAGGATCCATTGGGCGAAACACCAGCCGAGCACGCGTTCGCGCGGATATCCAAGTCGCCCGCAGATCAGGGTCACGCGGCGGGCGATGATGGCCGGATCGGCGAAGAGGTTGGGGTCGTCGGTCGGATTGCGCAGCATCGCGCCGGTCTCGTAGGCCGGCTCGCCCAGGATTCCCTTGGGGTCTATGGCAAGCCAGCCGCGCCCGGCGTCACGGATGACGTTGTAGTGCTGCAGATCGCCGTGCAACACCACGGGCGCCGCCTGGGTGGCGCAGAGCTCGAAGAACAGCGCCTCGCCATGGTCGATCAGCGCCGCCGGCATGCCGACAGCCAGCGCCGCCGCGCGGTTGCGCGCAAAGCCCCGCCCCCAGTCGGCGACGGAGCGGAGGCGGAGGTCCGATGGCGGCGGTCGATCCAGCTTCGCCATCACCTCGCACAGAATGAGGGTGGCCGCATCGTCGCGTCCGGCGCGCACCAGGTCGCAGAGGTCGGCGCCCGGCGTCAGCCGCTCGAGGAGCAGAGCGCCGGGCGCCGCATCCACCACCCGCACCGCGCCGACGCCGTCCCAATGGCGCAGGACGGCGGCCGAGCCGTATTCGTCGCTGCCCGTCGGCAGCAGCTTCAGCACCAGCGCCTCGCCCCCACGACGGACGAAGGCCACTTCGCCGGCGCCCGGGTAGGGCTCGCGACCGCCCGGCGGCGGCGGTCGCCCCACGACCTCCAACCCCCAGCGGGCCAGCCACGGCTCCAGCGCATCGCTCATGCCAGCGGCTTGGTCAGCCAGAGCACCAGATCGTCGTCGAGGCGGTAGTTCTGGCCGGGCGTCACCGGGTGGTTGTCGTAGGTGACCCCCCGGCCGTCGGGCCGGTAGCCGAGGCGCGCATAAAGCCGCTGCGCCGAGCCGTAATCGGCATAGAGCCCCACACCGATCCCGATCGCAACGCAGTCCGCGGCCCGCGCCCGCGCCTCGAAGCCGGCGATCATCGCCGTGGCGCGGCCGCCGCCGCGATGGCTTTCAGCCACCACCATGTCCTGGATTTCCGGGAAGCCCGCCGCGACGAACGGCGGATACTGCGAGCGCCAGACCAGCGAGCCATAGCCCACGATCGCCTCGCCTTCCGGGACCACGAGTGCAACCCTCGCCCCGGCCTCGTGTTCGGCGAGATAGCGAGGCCAATGGTCCCAGTCGCCGTGCCACGCCGCGCCGCCCTTCGTCGCCGCGATGACCGGCAGGTCCTGCGGACGCAGCTCGCGCACCACCTCCGTCTCCCCTATTGCGCCGCCAGCGCCTCGGCCTGACGCAGGTCGACGCTCACCAGTTGCGAGACGCCTCGGTCGGGCATGGTGACGCCGAAGAGCCGATCCATCCGCGACATGGTCAAAGGGTTGTGGGTGATGGCGATGAAGCGGGTGCTGGCTCGGCGCCGCATTTCGTCGAGCAGGTCGCAGAAACGCTCGACATTGGCGTCGTCGAGGGGCGCGTCGACTTCGTCCAGTACGCAGATCGGGGCCGGGCTTGCCAGGAACACCGCGAAGATCAGCGCCACCGCGGTCAGCGCCTGCTCGCCGCCCGAGAGCAGGCTCATCGCCGCCAGTCGCTTGCCGGGCGGACAGGCGTAGACTTCCAGCCCCGCCTCCAGCGGATCGTCCGACTCCACCAGCCGCAGCTCGGCCTGGCCGCCTTCGAACAGCGCCGTGAACAGCGAGCGGAAGTGTTCGTCGATGATCGAGAACGCCGCCGTCAGCCGCTCGCGGCCCACCGCGTTCAGTTCGGCGATGCCCTCGCGCAGCTTGCCCAGCGCGGCGCTCAAGTCGGCGCGCTCGGACTTGAGAACCTTCAGGCGCTGGTCGTGATCCTGGGCGTCCTCCTCGGCGCGGAGGTTCACCGGCCCGATCTGCTCGCGCTCGAGCTCCAGATGCGCGAGCTGCGCCTCGACCCGGTCCGGGTCGCGTGGCATCGCGACCGCATCTTCCTCGAGCTTGCGGCCCAACGCCTCGGGCTCCAGCTTGGACTGGTCGCGGATCTGGGCCGCGGTCTCGGCGAGGCGTTCGCGCGCCGCGTCCAGGCGGGCGACGATCGTGGCGCGGCGCTCCCTCGCCTCGGACGCCGCCGCCTCGGCGGACCGCAACGCACGGTCGGCGTCGCCGCGGGCGGCTTCGGCCAGCGCCAGGGCGTCGGACGACCTGGCCCTGCGCGCCTCGGCGACGACCAGCTCGTCGAGCAGCTTGGCCCGCCGCGCCTCGGCTTCGTCCGGCAGGTCGCGGGTCTTGGCGATGGCCGTTTCGGTTCTCGCGCGTTCGACCGCCAACTGTCGCTGACGGCGGCGGGAGGCTTCCGCGCGGCGCCGCCAGTCGGCGCGGTCGGCCTCGAGCGCCTCTAGCCGGCGCTGACGGCCGTCACGTTCGCGGCGCTCGATGTCCAGAGCCGACCGCGCCGCCGCCTCCTCGGCGCGCGCCTGGGCGGCGAGCGCCCTGGCGCCATCCAGCCCCGCGGCAGGATCCTCGACTGGCGCGAGCCCCGTCAGGTCCGCTTCCGCGGCCGCCAACTGCCCTGCGAGCTCCAGCCGCTCCGCCTCGAACCTGGCGACGGTCTCGTCCAGCGACTGGGCGCGAGCGTCGCGGCGCGCGCTCTCGCGGCCGATCGCCTCCAGGCTCTCGCGCACAGCCGCGACCGCGATCTCCGCCTCGCGCGGTCGGCCGCGGCTGGCGCGGACCGCGGTCTCGGCCGCGCTCAGCGCCTTGGCCGCATCGGCCGCCGTCCTGCCCGCCGCCTCGGCGGTCGGCGTCGCCTCGGCGATCTCGGCCTCCACCGCGGCGAGGCGGGCGCGCTGCTTCAGCCGCGCTTCCGCCGGCAGCGGCGCGCCGGCTTTGCGCACGAACCCGTCCCAGCGCCAGAGGTCGCCGGCCTTCGACACCAGCCGCGCGCCCGGCGGCAGCATCGTCGCGAGCCGCGGGCCGTCGGCGACTTCGACCAGCGCGACGAACGCCAGCCGCGCCGCCAGCTCGGGCGGAACCCGGACGAGGCCGGCGAGCGGCGTCGCGCCTTCAGGCCAGGCTGGCGCGTCGGCGTCGGCGCCGGACCAGTGCGTCGGGGCTCTTGCGTCCAGCGCGGCGTCGAGGTCGTCGCCGAGCGCGGCCGCGAGCGCCGACTCCAGCCCGGCGTCGGGCGTCACCCGCTCCAACGCCGGCGGATATCCGCTCGGCTTGGCGGCGATCGTGACCGCAACCAGCCCTTTGGCCTCCGCCTTCAGGGCGGCGAGAGCGTCGGCGGCCTTGCGCGCCGCGGCCCGGGCCTTCGACTCCGCCTCGCCCAGCGCCGTGCGTTCGGCTTCCCGCCATTCCAGGTCGTGGCGCGCGGCTTCCAACTCCGCTTCGGCCTTGGCGAGCGCCGCTTCGGCCTTGGCGCGGCGGCCATCGTCCGCGGGTCCGAGCGCCGCGCGATCGGACTTCGTACCTTCCAGGGCGCGGACGGTGCGCGACAGGCGCGAGCGCGCTTCCTCGACCCGAGCCTCCGCCGCCCGTCGCTGCGCCGCCCGCGTCGCGGCCTCGGACGCCAGCCGCTCGACCTCGGCGTCGGCCTTCCGCCGCGTCGCTTCCGCCGCGTCGTGCGCGGCGATGAGTTCCGGCATCCGCTCCGGCGCGGCGGCGATCTCGGTCTCGAGATCGGCGATCTCGGCGTCGAGCCGGGCCAGGGCGCGGCCGGCGTCCTCGACAATCTGGCCCTCGCGACCGGCGTCGGCGATCAGGCGGAGGGCCTCCTGGCGCAAGCGCTCCAGTTCCGCCGCCGCGCCCTCGACCTCCCGGTCGAGCCGGTCCTTCTCGATGGCCAGGCGGTGCAGAATGGCGGCCGCCGCCGTCTCCTCGTCGCGCAAGGGCCGGATCGCCGCCTCGGCCTCGGTGGCGACGATCGCCGCCCGCGCCGCCGCTCGCGTCGCCCGCTCGGCCTCGCCGCCGACGCCCTGCGCCTCGGCGTCGATGCGGGCCAGCGCGGCGCGAGCCTGGCTCCAGCGGGCGAACATCGCCGCGCCCTGCAAGGCCCTGATCTGTGTCGAGATCGCCTTGTAGCGCTGGGCCTGCCGTACTTCGCGGCGCAGTCGGGCGAGCGAGCCTTCGAGCTCGTGGATGAGGTCGCCCAGTCGCTCCATGTTGGCCTCGGCGGCGCGCACCTTCAGCTCCGCTTCGTGGCGACGGGTGTGTAGGCCGGAGACGCCGGCCGCCTCCTCCAGGATAAGGCGGCGGTTCTGCGGCTTGGCGGCGATCAGCTCGGAAATCTGACCCTGCCTGACCAGGGCCGGCGAGTTTGCGCCGGTGGAGGCGTCGGCGAACAGCAACTGCACGTCGCGCGCCCGCACCTCCTTGCCGTTTACCCGGTAGGTGGACCCCGCGCCGCGATCGATCCGCCGCGCCACTTCCAGCACGGGGAACCGGTTGAACGCCGCCGGACCGGCGCCGTCTGCGTTATCGATGGTGAGCGTCACCTCGGCGTGGTTGCGGCCGGGGCGGCCGCCGGAGCCGGCGAAGATCACATCGTCCATCTCCGAGCCGCGCATGGCCTTGGCGGAGTTCGCACCCATCACCCAGCGCAAGGCCTCGAGCAGGTTCGACTTGCCGCAGCCATTGGGCCCGACGACGCCGGTCAGGCCCGGCTCGATCCGAAAGTCGATCGGTTCGACGAAGGACTTGAAGCCCGAAAGGCGCAGCCGCTGGAAGTGCACCGTTCTCGCCCAGCCTCCTACCGTCGCCGACGCTTCGCGCCGACGGCGGCGATCGCGGCGGCGAGCTGGTCCAGCGACTGTTCGCCGTCGAGCCGTTCGCCGCCGACGAAGAACGTCGGGGTCGAATCGACGCCGTCCCGGGTGGTGTGGCGCTGGCTGCGCGCGTTGACCGCGTCGAGGTTCGCTTGATGGGTCAGACAGGCGTGGAAGGCGTCGTCGCTCATGCCGATGGACTTCGCCACCTCCGCGAGCGCGTCGCCCGCGGACACCGCGCCGTCGAAGATGGCCGCCTGCCGGGCGAAGACGTCGTCGACCACGTCGAAGTAGCGGTCCGGCGGCGCGCAGCGGGCCAGCATGAAGCCGGCGGTGGCGAGCGTGGCCTGGCCGGTGATCACCTCCCGCAGCACGAACCGGACGCGGCCGGTGTCGACGAACTTGGACTTGAACGCCGGGAACACGTCGTTGGCCCACTCCGCGCAATGCGGGCAACCGACCGACGCATACTCGATGACGGTCACCCGCGCCTTAGGGCTTCCCAACGCGCGATCGTCGACCTGAGCCGCCGTCACGACGAACGGGGCGTCAGCGAGCGCGGCGCCGGCGATGCACGCCCCGGCGGCTCCGCCGACCAACGCCCTGCGTGTGACCGAGCCCAGCCTCACTTGGCCGCGGCCTGCGCGTCCGCGATCGCCTTATCGAGGG
>DATJRL010000496.1:0-19366 GCA_035504785.1 Caulobacteraceae bacterium | reverse complement strand
CCCGCATCAGGTGGATGAAAACGTCTTCGAGCGTCGGAGGCGCTTGCGTCCAGGTGAACGGCGCGCGGCGGTAGGGCGCGATGGCGGCTTCGAGGGCGGCGCGATCGGGCCCGTCGACGTGCAGCGCCTGACCGAACGCCGCGGCGCTCTCGACGCCGGGCCGCGCCCCGATCTCGGCGGCCAGATCGGCCAGGCCCTCGCCTTCGCCGACGAAGGTGAATAGGCCGGCCTGCTTCAGCACCTCGGCCACCGTCCCCCGCGCGAGGAGACGGCCCTCGAGGATGTAGGCGATCTCGTGGCAGCGCTCGGCCTCGTCCATGTAATGGGTGGAGACGAGCACGGTCAGGCCGCGCGCGGCGAGGCGGTGGATCTCGTCCCAGAAGGTGCGGCGGGCGCGGGGGTCCACGCCGGCGGTGGGCTCGTCGAGCAACAGCAGTCTGGGCTCGTGCAGGATGGCGCTGGCCAGGGCCAGCCGTTGCTTCCAGCCTCCCGAGAACGCGCCGGTCAACTGGCTTCTCCGATCCGCCAGGCCCAGGTGCTCCAGCGCCGCCTCGACCCGCTCGCGGCGGCGGTCGAGGCCGTAGACTCGGGCGACGAAGAGCAGGTTCTCCTCGATGGTGAGGTCTTCATAGAGCGAGAAGCGCTGCGTCATGTAGCCGGTGCGGCGCTTGATCTCCTCCGATTGGGAGCGGATGTCGAAGCCCAGGCAGGTTCCGCGCCCGGCGTCCGGGGTGAGCAGCCCGCAGAGCATGCGCAGCGTTGTGGTCTTGCCGGATCCGTTAGGGCCGAGGAACCCGCAGATGCGGCCCTCCTCCAGCCTGAGCGCCACGTCGTCGACCACCTTCTTGCGGCCGAAGCTCTTGGAGAGCCCGACGACGTCGATGGCGAAGCTCATTCGCCGGCGCCGCCGTCGTCCGGTCCGAGCGGAGTGACATCCACAGGCTCGCCCGGGGTAAGGCTCCGCGGATTGACCGGCCGCGCCTCGACCAGGAACACCAGCCGATCGCGCGACTGCAGACTGTAGATCACCGGCGGGGTGAACTCGGGACTCGGGCTGACGTAGTTGATGGTCGCGGTCAGGCCGGTCGGGCAGGCGTCGCAAGCGAAGCGGACCCGGGCGCCGATCCGGTAGCGGGCGACCTCGCGCTCCGGCACGAAGAAACGTAACCGCACACGGTCGTCCGGCAGCAGCGAGACCACCGGCTGGTTGGCCGCCGCCCACTCGCCGGGCTGGAAGAAGACGTCTTCGACCCGTGCGGCCACGGGCGAACGCTGCGAGGCCTGGTCGATGCGAGCCGCCGCGTCGGCCTTGGCGCCTTGCGCAGATCCGAGTTGGCCCGTCGCCGTCGCGACCTGCGCCGCCGCCGCGCCGACCTGGCGCTGGGCCGCGAGCAACTGGGCGCGGGCCGCTTCGGCCGCCGCCCGGGCCTTGTCGACATCCTGCTGCGACACCGCGCCATGGCCGAGGGCCAGCAGATGTTCGGCGCGAAACGCCTCCTTGTCGGCCTCCTCGGCATCGGCGCGCGCGGCGGCGGCCTGGGCCGAGAGCTGAGCTCGCGTCGCCTGGGCGGCGGCGATGGTTCCGCTCGCCTGGCGGATCTGGCCCGCGGCTTCCTGCCCCTGCGCGGCCAGGGTGCGCGCATCCACGGCGAACAGCGCCGCGCCGACCGCCACGCGGTCGCCCCGCTGCACGTCGACCTGCGTCAGCTGGCCGGAGATCGGCGGCGCCAGGTAGAGCGGCTCGCCCTCGATGTAGCCGGACAAGGCCCGCGTCGGACGCAGTTGCGGCGCGAGGTAGACCACGCCGGCGAGGATCAGACCCGTCAGCGCCAGCGCCGCGACGATGCCCCGCTGGGCGTTCATGCGCCACGCTCGCAAAGCATGCCGCCCAGCGCGGTGTCCAGGTGCTGCGCCGCCACGGACTCCAGGTCGAAGGGCGGCGCGCCGACGGGCGTGAAGGTCTCGCGCCAGATCACGCCCATCAGGATCGGCGAGATCAGGCTGAGGGCGTGGATGCGCGCGTCCCCGCCCTTGACCTCGCCGCGCGCCTGGGCCTTGGCGATCAGGCCGCTCATCGCGCCCAGCGCCTGCGAGACCAGGGCGTCGTGCCAGGCGCGCGCCAATTCCGGAAAGTTGCGGCTCTCGCCAATCACCATCTTGATCAGCGCCCCGATCGCCGGGTTCGCCGCGGCTCGCGCCAGGGTCGGGATGAGGACGCGGGCGATGTCCTCGAAGCGCCCCTCGTAGCTCTCCGCGGCCTGGACCATCGCCAGGTTGGGCGCCACCGCCTCGCCCGCCACGGCGCGGAACAGGTCCGCCTTGGTCGGGAAGTAGAGATAGAGCGCCGCTTTCGAGACCCCGGCCTGCGCCGCGATGTCGTCCAGCCGCGCCGCCGCGTAGCCGCACTCGGCGAACACCGCCAGCGCCGCGGCGAGAATCTCGCCGGGTCGTTCGTCCTTGCGCCGCCGCCAGCGGGGCGCCGCCACCTTGGCCATGGGGCTTACTAACCCGAGGGTCAATTATTTGCAAACCCACCGACCGCAACCATTCCACAAGGCTTTGCGACTAGCCTCACGCGGAAGTTGGGGTGACGGGAGCCAAGAGGCTCGTGGAAGTCGACGTCTTGAAACCGCAGTTCGTGCCGCCGGAGATGCTGGCGCGATGGCGAGAGCTGCAGCGGCTGAGTCCGGAGTGGGATTCGCCCTTTCTCACCTGCGCATGGCCGCGCGCCGTGGAGCGCGCCCAGGACGGAGTCGACCGCGGGCTGCGGGTGCTGGTGCTGCACGAGCGCGGACAGCCGCGCGGCTTCATGAGCGTCCGCAAGCGCGGACCCTACACCGCCACGCCGGCCGGCGGCCCGATGGGCGACTACGAAGGCCTGGTCGTCGAGCCGGAGCTGAAGGTCGATCCCGAGCAACTGGTGCGCGCACTGGGCGTTCAGCGGCTGGACTTCGCACACATGCTGGCGAGCCAGAGCGCGTTTGCGCCCCACGCCCGCGGCAGCGTGGGGTCCTGGGTGGTCGACGTGGCGCAGGGCTACACGGACTATGCGGCCGCGCGGCGCGAGGCCGGCGTCACCGCGCTGAAGGACCTCGACAAGAAGCGCCGCAAGGCGCAGCGCGAAGCCGGTCCAGTCACCTTCACGGCCCGCTCGGCCAGCAAGACGGACTTCGAGCGGTTGATCGAGCTGAAGCGCGAACAGTATCGCGCCACCGGCCAGACCGACGTCTTCGCCGCGGGCTGGCCGCTCCGGCTGGTGCGCAACCTGCACGGCCTCGACGAGCCGGGCTTCGGCGGCGCGCTCTTCACCTTGCATTTCGGCGAGACGCTGGCCGCCGCGCACTTCCATCTGCTCGGCGAACGCACCGTTCACGCGTGGATGATCGCCCACGAGGATCGCTACGAGCGCTATTCGCCCGGCCTGCTGCTTTTCCAGGACATCCTGCGCTGGATGGACAAGACGCCCTACGACCGCCTCGACCTGGGATACGGCGATTATCGGTTCAAGCGCGAGCTCGCCAACGGCCAGGTGGAGCTGATGCACGGCTTCGTCGGCCTGCCCTCGACGGCCACCTTCGTCCGTCACGCCGCCTATGGCGTGCGCCGCGCGGCCGAGGCGCTGCCGCTCGGCCCCGTCTCCGCCCTGCCCGGCAAGGCCATGCGCCGCCTCGACCTCATTCGCGGATTGCGGTGAGGCTCATTGCGGTGAGGCGCGCGGATCATTAGGTTGCCCGCCTTTCGCGCACCCCCAAAGCCATGACCCTCGCCCTCGACGACATAAAGGCCGCCGCCGCCCGTGTGGCCGGCCACATCGAACGCACCCCGTGTCGCTATTCGAGGACGCTGTCGGAGATTACCGGCGCCCAGGTGTGGGTGAAGTTCGAAAACCTGCAGTTCACCGCCTCGTACAAGGAGCGCGGCGCGCTCAACAAGCTGCTGAAGCTCAGCGACGACGAGAAGGCGCGCGGCGTGATCGCCGCCAGCGCCGGGAATCACGCCCAGGGTCTCGCCTACCACGGGCAGCGGCTGGGCGTGCCGGTCACCATCGTGATGCCGCGCGGCACCCCGTTCGTGAAGGTGCAACAGACCCGCGACTTCGGCGCGCTGGTCGTGATCGACGGCGACGACTACGACGCGGCCAGCGAGCACGCCATGCGGCTGCGCGACGAGCGCGGCCTGGTGTTCGTGCACCCCTTCGACGACGAGGACGTGATGGCCGGCCAGGGCTGCATCGCCCTGGAGATGCTGGAGGACGCCCCCGACCTGGAGCTGCTGCCGGTGCCGATCGGCGGCGGCGGCCTGATCTCCGGCGTCGCCACGGCCGCCAAGGCGCTGAAGCCCGACATCCGGGTGATCGGCGTCGAGCCGGCGATGTACCCGTCGTTCACCGCGCGGATGCGCGGCGTCAACGCCCCCTGCGGCGGCCAGTCGATCGCCGAGGGCATCGCGGTGAAAGAGGTGGGCAAGCTCACCTACCAGGTGGCCCGGCCGCTGATCGAGGACGTGCTGCTGCTGGAGGAGCCGTTCTTCGAGCGCGCCGTGGCCCTCTACTGCAACGTCGAGAAGACGGTGGCGGAAGGCGCCGGCGCGGCCTCGCTGGCGGCGCTGCTGGCTTTCCCGGAGCGCTTCCGGGGCAAGAAGTGCGGCCTGATCGTCACCGGCGGCAATATCGACCCGCGCCTGCTGGCGTCCGTGCTGACCCGCGAGCTGGTGCGGGCCCAGCGGCTGGTCAGCTTGCGCATCGTCGGCGACGACCGGCCGGGGCTGCTCGCCAACGTCTCGGCGCTGATCGGAAACCACGGAGCCAACATCATCGAGGTGGCGCACAACCGCCTGGCGCTCGACGTGCCGGCCAAGGGCGCCGAGTTCGACCTCTTGATCGAGACCCGCGACGCCCAGCACACCCAGGAGATCATGGACGCGCTGCGCGCGGCCGGGTATCCGCCCAGAGCCGTCTGATTTCCAGGTTCCCCAATGCGCCGATTGGCTCTCGCCCTCGTCCTCGCCACGCTGAGCCTGCCGGCCTGCGCCGACCCCAGCGCCGACGCCTATCTGGCCAAGTCGAACGCCTTTCTTGCGGCGAACGCGAAGCTGCCGGGCGTGGTCGTTCTGCCGTCGGGGCTTCAGTACAAGGTGCTGACCGCCGGCGCGGCGGGGGGCGCATCGCCGCTGGCCGCCGACAAGGTGCTGGTCAAGTACGAAGCCCGGCTGATGGACGGGACGGTGATCGACTCCAGCTACCAGCGCGGCCAGCCGGCGGTGTTCACGGTGGGCGAGTTGATTCCGGCCTGGACCGAGGCCTTGCAGAAGATGCGACCGGGCGATGCCTGGATGCTCTACGCGCCGCCGAACCTCGCCTATGGCGCGGGCGGCAAGGGCCCGGTGCCGCCCAACAGCGCCCTGGTGTTCAAGATCGAACTGCTGGCGGTGCTGCCGCGCGACGCCTCGGTGGGGGACGGCTGACCCATGACGCCGGCCGAGCGCATCTACGATCGGTCGCGGGGTGTGCTGGAGCGTCTGGTCGGGTTCGACACGGTTTCGCATCGCTCGAACCTGGCGCTGATCGACTGGGTGGAGGACTACCTCGCCGGCCATGGCGTCGAAAGCCGACGCATCGAGAGCCCCGACCGGCGCAAGGCGAACCTGCTGGCCAGCATCGGCCCGCCCGCCGAGGGCGGCGTCGTGCTTTCCGGGCACACGGACGTGGTTCCCGTCGCCGGGCAGGACTGGCGCACGGAGCCGTTCGTGGTCGCCGAGGCCGGCGGCCGCCTCCACGGGCGCGGCGTGGCCGATATGAAGGGCTTCCTCGCCCTAGCGCTCGCGGCCACGCCCGACTTCCAGGCGGCGAACCTGAGGCGCCCCGTCCACCTCGCCTTCTCCTATGACGAAGAGATCGGCTGCTTCGGCGCGCCCGGCATGATCGAGGCGATCGCCCGCGACCTGCCCCGGCCGGCGCTGGTGGTGGTGGGAGAGCCGACGAGCATGGAGGTGGTCTCGGCCCACAAGGGCATCACCGCCTGGCGGGTCAGGATCACTGGCCGCGAGGCGCATTCGGCCCAGACCCACCTCGGCGTCTCGGCCAACATGGTCGGCGCCCGACTAATGGGCGAGCTGGCGGCCATCGCCGACCGCCTGACCGCGGAGGCCGATCCGGCCTCGCCCTACCTGCCCAAGGGCGCCAGCCTCACCATCGGCAAGATGGAGGGCGGCACGGCCGGCAACATCCTGGCCCGCCATTGCAGCTTCCTCTTCGACCTGCGCGCGCCGGCCGGGATGGACGTGCGCGGGGCTCTGGCCGGTTTCCTGGCGCTGGCCGAGCGGCTCGACGCCGAGATCCGGGCGAGAGCGCCGGAGGGCGGCGTGGCGGTCGAGCAACTGGCGGACGTGCCGCCGCTGGCCGCCGATCCGGACGGGATCGCCGAAACCGTCGTGCGCCGCCTCGCGGGCGACAACGGCCCGGCGCGCGTCGCCTCGTTCGCCTCGGAGGCCGGGCAGTTCCAGAACGCCGGCCTGCCGACCGTGCTGTGCGGTCCAGGCTCCATCGACCAGGCCCACCAGCCCGACGAGTTCATCGAGATCGCTCAGCTGCAGCGCGGCGCCGAATTCATGGCCCGGCTGGTCGAGGAGCTGCGCTCGTAGAGTCCTTTTCACCTCGCGGGAGAAGGAGGAATGAGACGCACCAGGGCCCATGAGGCGGCGTCGCGCACCGATTCATCCTCATCGGCCAGCCGCGCTTGCGCCGCCGGGGCCAGCGACGGGTCGGCCGAGTTGCCGATGGCGTAGAGGACGTTGCGGACGAAACGGTCGACGCCGATGCGCTTGATCGGGCTCTTGGCGAACAGGGCGCGGAAGCCGGCGTCGTCGAGGGCGGCGAGGTCGGCGAGCGCCGGCGAGCGCAAGGCGTCGCGGGCGTGCAGCTGGGCCTCGCGGCTGGCGCTGGCGAACTTGTTCCACGGGCATACGGCCAGGCAATCGTCACAGCCGTAGACCCGGTTGCCGAGCGCGGCGCGGTAGCGTTCGGGGATCGGACCGGCGTGTTCGATGGTGAGGTAGGAGAGGCAGGCGCGAGCGTCGAGTTGATAGGGCGCCGGGAACGCCCCCGTCGGACAGATGTCGAGGCAGGCGCAGCAGGCGCCGCAGTGGTCCTCCCCGGGCTCGTCCGGCGCCAGGTCCAGGGTGGTGAGAATCGCACCCAGGAACAGCCAGGAGCCGAACTCGCGGCTGACCAGGTTGGTGTGTTTGCCCTGCCAGCCGAGGCCGGCGGCTTCCGCCAGCGGCTTCTCCATCAGCGGCGCGGTGTCGACGAACACCTTCACCTCGCCGCCAAGCCGCGCCTGAAGGGCGCCCGCCAGTCGCTTCAGCCGCTTCTTGATCAGCTCGTGATAGTCGTCCCCCTGGGCGTACACCGAGATGGCGGCGCGGGTCCGGGCCTTCAGCGCCGCCAGCGGATCGCGGTCGGGGCCGTAGTTGAGCCCGAGCACGATCGCCGAGCGCGCGTCGGCCCACATGGCCCGCGGATGGGCGCGGCGCGGAGCGGTGCGCTCGATCCAGCGCATCGTCCCGTGACGGCCCTGGGCGACGAACTCCGCGAGGCGCTCGGAGGCCGGCCAGGGGCGATCGACGCGGGCGAAACCGCAGGCGTCGAAGCCGAGCGCCCGCGCCTCCCGCCGGATCAGCGCTTTCGGGTCGTCAGAAGTCGAGGTCGTCATAGTGGCCAGCCGGGGCGAGGCCCGGCCAGCGGTCGGCGAGAAGCGGCCGGAAGGCGGGCCTCGATTTCACCTTCATGTACCAGGTCTTCACCCCCGGGATATCCCGCCAGGGCACGTCGCCGAAATAGTCCAGCACCGAGATGTGCGCGGCGGCGGCGAAGTCGGCGAACGACAGCCGGTGTCCGGCCAGCCAGTCGCGCGTCTTCAGCAGGTTTTCCACGTAGGCCAGGTGCGCCTTCAGCGCCTCGCGACCGAGACGCATGTTGGAGAGGTCCGGCGCGCCCATCTTGGTGAGGCGCTTTTCCAGCTTCTCATGCAGCAGGTAGGCGTCGACCTCGTCGTGAAACTTGCGATCGAACCACTGCATCAGCCGCCGCGCTTCCGCCCGCTCGCCCGGATCGCGCCCGAGCAGCGGCGTCTCCGGATGCTGCTCCTCCAGATGCTCGAGGATCGCCCGCAGTTCCGCGATCACCAATTTGCGACCGGGCCCGGCCTCGACCAGCACCGGCGCCAGGCCCGTGGGACTTAGCGCGGCGAACTCGGCCGGCTGCTCCCAATAGCGCACCACCACGCCCTCGAACGGCAGGCGCTTCTCGGCCAGAGCCAGGCGGGCCTGGCGCGAGGCCGGGTCGAGCGGGAAGTGGTACAGGATGCGTTCCACGGCGGGCACTTAAGGAGCCTGACGTTAAGGGCCTCTTTACTTAACCCGGACTTCGGGCCGCCCTGTGGCCGGGGGTTCCGGCGCAGGGGCCTCGGGGAACGCGCCGCCGTGCGGCTCGGCGCGGCCGCGCGGGTCGGCGTGGATGATGATATCGGCCGAGGGGAAGGCTTCCAGCACCCGCTTCTCGGCGGCGACCACCACCTTGTGCGCCGTCTCCAGGCTGAGCTCGGGATCGAGGTCGGCGTGCATCTGGATGTGAACGATGGGGCCGGAAGCGCGGGTGCGAAGCTGATGGACGCCGGTCAGGCGGGGGTCGGCGGTCATCAGGGCGGCGATGCGGGCGCGGGCTTCGTCGGGCAGCTCGCGGTCGAGCAGTTCGCTCGACGCCGCGCGGAAGACGTTGACCGCCCCCCAGAGCAGCACCCCGGCCACGGCGATGCCGCCCACCGCGTCGAACCACAGCACCCCGAACAGCGCCGCGGCGGCGATCGCCGCCAAGGCCGCCAGGTTGGAAACCAGGTCGGCCGCATAGTGGGCTCGGTCGCCGGTGACCGCGACCGAGTGCGTCCGCTTCAGCACCCGCGTCTGGGCGAACACCAGCCCGCCGGTGAGCGCGGTCGAGAGCGCCATGACCCCGATCGCCCAGCTCCCTTGGCGGAGCGGGCGCGGGTGGATCAGGTGCAGGACGGCGTCCTGGGCGATCAGGGCGGCGGAGGCGAAGACCAGCCCCGCCTGCAGCAGGCTGGCGAAGGCTTCGGCCTTGCCGTGGCCGAACCGGTGCTCGGCGTCGGGCGGCGTGGCCGCGTAGCGCACCGCGATGAACGTGCCGAGCGCGGCCAGGACGTCGAGGCCGGAGTCGGCCAGCGAGGCCAGCACCGACACCGAGCCGGACTCGATCCAGACCAGCGCCTTGAGCACCGCCAACGCCGCGGCCAGGCCAAGCGACAGCCCGGTGACCCGGCGGGTCAGGCGCGTCGTCTCGGCGGGGGCGAGGGCGTAGGCGTCGGCCATCGCGCGAAACCTAGTCGGTCCGGCGCCGATTTCGTAGCGCGAACGACTCGCAGGGTCGTCCGGGTCGCTCCGAGTCAGGCGGCCGCCTTCGGCCGCGGGCCAACATAGCGCGATTGCGGGCGGATCAGACGGCCGCCGGCCACCTGCTCGCGGGCATGGGCGATCCAGCCGGCGGAGCGCCCCATGGCGAAGACGCAGGTGAACGCCGAGGGCGGGAAGGCCAGCGCCTCCAGCAACAGCGCGGTGTAGAACTCGACGTTGGTCTGCAGCGACCGGGTCGGCTTGCGGGCCTTGAGGATGGCGAGGGCGGCCTGCTCCACCGCCTCGGCGAAGGCGAGACGGCCGGGCAAGGCGTTGGAGGTCTCGCCCAGCACCCGCACCGCGCGTTTCAGGGCGTCGGCGCGCGGGTCGCGCACCTTGTAGACGCGGTGGCCGAAGCCCATCAGCCGGTCGCCGCGATCCAGCGCCGCCTCGATCCAGGCGCGGGCGTTGTCCGGGGTTCCGATGCCGTCGAGCATCTCGATCACCGGCCCGGGCGCGCCGCCGTGCAGCGGGCCCTTCAGAGCGCTCAGGCCCCCGACGAAGGCGCTGGTGAGGCCCGCCAGCGTCGAGGCGATCACCCGCGCGGTGAAGGTCGAGGCGTTGAGGCCGTGGTCGATCACCGTCACCAGGTAGGTCTCGAAGGCCTTGACCTCCGGCGCGGACGCCGGCCGGCCCTTCAGCATCCGCAGCGCATCGGCGGCGTGCGACAGGTTCGGATCCGGCGCCAGCGCGGCCTCGCCGCCCTGACGGCGCACCACGGCGGCGGTGAACACGGCCGGGGCGGCGATGAGGCGCAAGGCGGTGGCGAGATCGTCGCCGTCCGGCAGCCGGGCGGTCAGCGCCCGAATCGCCTCCATGGGGGTCAGGCGCAGCAGCGCGGCGTCGATGGCGGCGCACTCGGCGAAGACCTCGGTCCGCGCCGCGCCCAGCGCCGGCGCGAGATCGCCCGGCAGGTCGTCGAAGAACCCGTCCAGCAGCAGGTGAGCCGCGGCCTCATAGGACATTCGCCCGGCGATCTCTTCCACCGCGAAGCCGCGGATCACCAGACGCCCCGCCTGGCCGTCGACCTCCGACAGCACCGTCTCCGCCGCGACGATGTTCTCGAGTCCATCAATGCCGTCGATCAACGTAATTCTCCTTGATCCGTCGATTTCGACATGAGACGCTGGCGGTTGATCGTCAATCTTGATCAAGTGAATCAATGCCTGACTGGTTGACCGCCGAGGAGGCGCTGGCGCGGCTGCGCGTGCGTCCGCAGACGCTCTACGCCTACGTCAGCCGGGGTCGCGTTCGGGCCGAGCCCGACCCGGTCGAGCCGCGCCGCAGCCGCTATCGGATGAGCGACGTGGCGGCGCTGGCCGAGCGCAATCGACGCGGTCGCAAGGCGGCGGACGTGGCGACGGCCGCCATCGCCTGGGGCGAGCCCGTGCTCGCCTCGGCGATCACCACCGTCCGCGACGGGCGGCTCTACTACCGCGGCCGCGACGCGGCGCGGCTGGCCGAAACCGCGACGTTCGAGGAAGCGGCGCGGCTGCTCCGCGGCGGCCGCGGCCTACCCGGCGACGAGGACCTGACCGCTCCGGTCGGACCCACCGCCCAGGCCCGCGCCTTCGCCGCCTTCGCCGAGCGGGCGGCGTCCGATCCGCCGACCCAGGACCGATCCGCGGCGGAGCTGGCCGACGAGGCCGCGCGGCTGCTCGACCTGATGGCGGTGGCTGTCGCCGGGCGCGAGGGGCTGCTGCCGCGCGAGGAGGAGGACGGCGCGATCCACGCACGGCTGGGGCGCGCCTGGCGGGCGCCTCGCGCGCAGTGGGACGTGATCCGTCGCGCCCTGGTGCTGCTCGCCGACCACGAACTCAACGCCTCGACCTTCGCCGCGCGCGTGGCGGCCTCCACCGGCGCCTCCCTGGCGGCGAGCGTGCTGGCCGGGCTCGCGGCGCTGTCCGGGCCCTATCACGGACGCATGGCGGAGCGGGTGGACGCCTTCGCCGCCGAAGCCGGGAAGGCCGGCGTGGCCCGCGCGCTCGCCCGCCTGGGCCGCCGGCCCGTTCCGGGGTTCGGCCACGCCCTCTACCCCGACGGCGACCCCCGCGCCGAAGCGCTGCTGGCCGCGTTCGAGACGCCGCCGGCCCTGGCCGCCCTTCGTCGGCGCGTGGAGAGCGAGACCGGCATCAGGGCCAACGTCGACTTCGCGCTGGTGGCGATGCGCCAGGCCCTGGACCTGCCTCCAGAAGCGCCCTTCGCCCTCTTCGCCGCCGCCCGCACCGCCGGCTGGCTCGCCCACGCCATCGAGCAGGTGGAGACCGGCGCGGTGATCCGGCCGCGGGCGCGGTATGTCGGTCCCGAGCCGGACGAGTGAGTGGCCCTACGTCCCCACCGCCGCCGCCGGCGGGGCGACGTCGGCGAACTGGCCGCCTTTGCGGTAGGGGTAGAGGTAGGTCGGGATGATCGGCTCGAAGGCGCTGGCGTCGACGCCGAGATCGGCCAGGGTGGCCGCGCCCGGGCCGACGACATTGTCGGCGAGCAGCATCATCACCTGATCGCTGGTCAGCGGCGGCGCCGGGATCATCGGCAGCGGCGCGCGCAAGGCCGCGGCGAGGTCGCCGCCGACCGCCAGCAGCCTGGCCACGCCCCAGGGCACCGGCAGCAGCATCGGGTGGCGGCCGATCACCTGCAGCATGATCCGCATCAGCTCCTCGAAGCTGTGCACGCCGGGACCGCCGAGTTCGTAGGTCTTGCCGGCCGTCGCCGGATCGGCGAGGGCCCGCGCCGCCGCCCGGGCGACGTCGCCGACGAACACCGGCTGCAGGCGGGTGTGGCCGCCGCCGATCAGCGGCAGCACGGGGCTGACCTGGGCCATGGCGGCGAAGCGGTTGAAGAACTGGTCCTCGGGACCGAACACGATCGAGGGCCGCAGGATCGTGGCGCCCGGCGCCTCGCGCACCGCCGCTTCGCCTTCGGCCTTGGTGCGCGCGTATTTCGACATGGCGTGAGGGTCCGCGCCGATGGCCGAGATCAACACCAGGCGCTCGGTTCCTTGCCGACGCGCCGCCTCGGCGGCCACGCGCGGGCCCTCCGCGTGCAGGGCGCCGAAGTCCTGTCGGCCGCTTTCGAAGAGCGCGCCGACCGCATAGACGACGCCCTCGGCGCCCTCCGCCGCGCGCTCCACCGTCTCCGGCGCGCGCACATTGGCCTGGACGATCTCGATCTGGCCGACATCGCCCAGCAGCCGCAGCTTGTAGGCCGCCCACGGCCGACGCACGGCGACGCGGATGCGGCGGCCCTCCTTCGCCAAGGCGCGGACGATGTGGCTGCCGACAAAGCCGGAGCCGCCGAAAACAGTGACGAGGCCTCGCAGGTGGCCCTCCCGCCCATCAAGATCGCGAAGGACCCCGGATAGACGAGGCCGCCGCCGCGCGCAACGGCCGCGCGAAAGCGTCCCGGGCGGCTGATTGACGGGGCTGGATGAACGCCCTATGCGTCCCGGCCTCGCGCCGATCCGGCCGGGCCCAGGTGGCGGAATTTGGTAGACGCGCTGGTTTCAGGTACCAGTGGTTAATAGCCGTGGAGGTTCGAGTCCTCTCCTGGGCACCAGCCTTCGCTCGCTTCGCGAGCTACGGCTCGGCGAGCCAGCCGCGCACTCCGCCGAGCGAAGGGAGCGAAGGCTGTCGCGCCGAAGCCCGAAGGGCGTAGGCGGACTGTCGCAGCCAGGCGGAAATCATTTTGCGCTACGTGTACATTCTTGAAAGCGCAGCAGAACAGGACTGCTTCTACGTCGGCGTCACAGCCGACCTCAGGACACGCCTGCGCGACCACAACGCCGCGAAGGTCACGCACACCTCGAAACACGTGCCCTGGCGGATAAAGACTTACGTTGCCTTCACCAACGAACAACAGGCCTATAACTTCGAGCGCTATCTGAAATCCGCTTCTGGCCGCGCCTTCGCCAAGAAGCGACTCTGAGGACTATCGGGCTTGTGGCGACGGACAGCGCCGCGCTTGTTGCGCTCCGGCAGTTGGCCCGCAATCCAGGTGGCGAAGGGCGGCGGTAGTGAGGATTGAGCTTGGGAACAAACCACCTGCATGAGGGCGATCTGCCCGATGGAGTCCTTGCCGGAGCGACCTCAGTGGCGGTCGACAGCGAGACGATGGGTCTGGTGCTGGGGCGCGACAAGCTGTGCGTGGTGCAGCTGAGCGCCGGGGATGGCGATGCGCACGTGGTGCGGCTGAATCGCCCGGACTACGACGCTCCCAACCTCAAGCGGCTGCTGGCGGATCCCGGCGTGCTGAAGATCTTCCATTTCGGTCGCTTCGATATCGCCATGTTCCTGCTGCACCTGGGCGTAGTGACCTCGCCCGTGTACTGCACCAAGATCGCGTCCAAGCTCGTGCGCACCTACACCGACCGGCATGGCTTGAAGGACCTCGTGAAGGACGTCCTGGGGGTCGACCTCTCGAAAACGCAGCAGAGTTCCGACTGGGGCGCCGCGAAGCTGACGCCGGAGCAGGTCAGTTACGCCGCCTCGGACGTCACCTCGCTGCACGCGCTGAAGCAGAAGCTGGACGCCATGCTGGCGCGCGAAGGCCGCACCGACCTTGCGCAGGCCTGCTTCGACTTCCTACCTCACCGGGCGGCGCTGGACGTCGCGGGCTGGCCCGATGTCGACATCTTCGCCCACAGCTGAGGCGCGATCCCGGTGACCCTCACCTCCGATGTCGACAGCACCCGCCCCGCCGCGGCGGCCATCCGGCGCCGGATGAGGGGCCACACGCGCCTGGTGCATGTGCTGCGCTGGCTCGCGCCGGCGACGATCGTCGCGCTGCTCGCGGTGATCGCCGGCTACGTCGCGGCCGAAGCGGCGCGCTCGTCCCACGCCGGCGTCAAGGACACGCCCACCGAGATCCGAATGGTCAATCCGCGCTTCGTCGGACGCGACGATCAGGGCCGCGCCTTCAACATCTTCGCCCGCGCCGCGCAGCGGGAGAACGCCGACATGCAGCGCGTGGACCTGACGGCGCCGGTGATGAAGATGGACATCGACGGCCCACGACCGAAGACGATCAGCGCCGATCACGGCGTCTACGACGAGCGGACGCGCCTGCTGCATCTGACGGATCACGTGCGGATCGACGACTCCACCGCCTCGACGATCGCAACCAACGACGCGATGGTGGACACCAAGTCCGGGGTGGTGACGGGAGTCGCGGCGATCGCGGCCAGCAGCCCCGCCGGCGCCATCCAGGCCGGAAGCTACACCGTCAGCGAGAAGGACCAGCACGTCGTCCTGCACGGTGGCGTTCACGGCCAGCTAAAAGGGCGCTAGGTGTCGGGTTTCGAGATCGAGGAACGCATGACTCCGCGGTTCATTCTCGGCGGCGCCCGGCCGACGACCGCGCTGGCGTTGGGCGCCCTCGCCCTGGCCGCGCTCGCCCCCGCCGCGTTCGCGCAGATCTCGCCGAGCAACAACGGACCTATCGACATCACCGCCGACAACCTCGACTTCAGCAATCAGACCTGCGTGGCGACCTGGAGCGGATCGGCCGAGGCGCTGCAGGGCGACTCGCGTCTGCGTGCCGACATCATCCGCGCGGTGGCGAAGAAGAAGCCGCAGGGGCCCGGCGCCAAACCCCCCGCCGGCGTCTCGCCGGACGCGCAGTCCGACTGCGGCCAGACCGACCGCATCGAGGCCGACGGCAAGGTTTTCTACGTTACGCCGACGCAGTTCGCGAGCGGCGACCATGCCGTCTACACCGCCGACGACAACACCATCGTCATGACCGGGCACGTCATCGTCGTGCAGGGCCAGAACGTGGTCCGCGGGGATCGCATGACCATCAACACCCAGACCCGCGTCGCGCACATGTACTCCGACGCCACGGGGCGCGGCGCGCCGGGACGCGTACGCGGCGTGTTCTTCCCCAGCCAGGGCGGCGCCAACGCTCCCCCCGTGCTCCCAGCTCCCGCCGCGGTGGGGCGTTGAACGGCGATGGCGGTGTCGAACGACAGCGGCCCCATCAACCGCACCCTGACCAAGAACGCCGGTCCCCTGCTGGGCGCGGGCGTGGCGCAAGCGCGGCCGGCGGCGCGCCCTCTCGCTCTCAACGCCGCTCCCACGGACGATCGCTCCGGCCTGGTCGTGGCGCGGGTCGGCAAGTCGTTCGGCGGCCGCCAGGTGGTCAAGGACGTCAGCCTGACGCTCCGCCGCGGACAGGTCTCGGGCCTGCTCGGCCCCAACGGCGCCGGCAAGACCACCTGCTTCTACATGATCACCGGACTGATCTCGGCCGACTATGGCGCGATCTATCTCGACGGCGAGGACATCACCGCCCTGCCCATGTATCAGCGCGCCCGCGCCGGCCTCGGCTACCTGCCCCAGGAGACCTCGATCTTCCGCGGCATGACGGTCGAGCAGAACGTGCTGGCCGTGGTCGAGCTGCACGAGCGCAATCGCCGGCGGGCGAAAGAAACCGTGCACGCCTTGCTGGAGGAACTGCACATCGCTCACCTTCGCTCCGCGCCGGCGGTGTCCCTCTCCGGCGGCGAGCGCAGGCGGGTGGAGATCGCGCGGGCGCTGGCCAGCGACCCCGCGTTCATGCTGCTCGACGAACCGTTCGCCGGCATCGATCCCTTGGCCATCGCGGACATCCGCGAGGTGATCGGCTACCTGAAGGGACGTGGGATCGGCATCCTGATCACCGACCACAATGTGCGCGAGACGCTCGACATCATCGATTCGGCCGCGATCATCCACGCCGGCCAGGTGCTGTTCGAGGGCGCCCCGCGCGACATCCTGAACGACCCGGAAGTGCGCCGCGTCTACCTGGGCGACCGCTTCGACTAGGCCCGGGGCGGCGGCGGCTGATTTCCGCCCCACCTATTAACCAATCGGAACCTCTGGAGCCTCTAAACCGGCGGGCAGTCACTGCCTTGGAGGGCGCAATTGGCGCTCAGTCCGCGATTGGAGCTTCGGCAAGGCCAGGGCCTTGTCATCACGCCGCAGCTGCAGCAGGCGATCAAATTGCTGCAACTGAGCAACCTCGAGCTGGAGGCCTTCGTCGAGGCCGAACTCGAGCGCAACCCGCTGCTGCAACGCGAAGACCGTGACGACGAGGGCGAAGCGCGGACCGAGACCCCCGAGCGCGAAGACGGCGAAGACGGGGCGATGGACCGGGTGAGCGACGCCGCCCAGGCGGCCGAACTCGACGCCAGACACGACGATCTCTACACCGGCGCCTCGCCCGGCGATCTCGCCACCGGCGATGCGTCCGCCCCGGGCGCCGACGCCGGCGGTTCGGTGGACTGGTCGAAAGCCGGCCGCGGCGGCGCTTTCGAGGACGGCGACGGCGAGCGAGACGGCGGCGGGATCCACGTGCCGACGCTGGCCGAGCACCTGACGGCTCAGGTCGCGGTCGCGGGGCTTACCGACGCCGACCACGGCATCGCCCTGGTGCTGATCGACGCGGTGGACGAGGGCGGCTACCTGCGCGCCGATCTCGCGGAGATCGCCGAGCGTCTGGGCTGCGATCTCGCGCGCGTCGAGTCGGTGCTGACGCGCCTGCAGGGATTCGAGCCCACCGGCGTGTTCGCCCGCGACGTCGCGGAGTGCCTGACGCTTCAGCTGAAGGAGAAAGACCGATTCGATCCGGCCATGGCCGCCCTGGTGGCCAACCTCGAACTGTTGGCCCGACGCGACCTCGGTGCGCTCAAGCGGGTCTGCGCGGTCGACGACGAAGACCTGAAGGAGATGATCGCCGAGCTGCGGGCGCTGACGCCGCGGCCCGGCGCGGCCTTTGGGGGCGATCCGGCGCAGGCCGTGACGCCGGACGTCTTCGTGCGCGAGGGTCCCGGCGGCCTCTGGCACGTGGAGCTCAACACCGACACCCTGCCCCGGCTGCTGATCGACCAGCGCTACCATGCCCGGGTCGCGGCCGGCGCGCGCAACGACCAGGAGAAGACCTTCGTTTCGGACTGCCTGGCCAGCGCCAACTGGCTGACCAAGAGCCTCGACCAGCGGGCCAAGACCATCCTGAAGGTCGCGAGCGAGATCGTGCGGCAGCAAGACGGGTTCCTGGCCTTCGGGGTCGAGCACCTGCGGCCGCTCAACCTGAAAACCGTCGCCGACGCGATCGGCATGCACGAATCCACCGTCAGCCGCGTCACCTCGAACAAGTACATGGCCACGCCGCGCGGCGTCTTCGAGATGAAGTTCTTCTTCACCTCCGCGATCGCCTCCAGCGCCGGCGGCGAGGCGCACTCGGCCGAGGCGGTGCGCCACCGCATCCGCCAGCTGATCGATACCGAGCGCGCCGAAACCGACGTTCACTCCGACGATTCGATCGTCGATATTCTCAAGGAGGCGGGCGTCGACATCGCCCGCCGCACGGTGGCCAAATACCGCGAGGCCATGCGCATCCCATCGTCCGTCGAACGGCGTCGGATGCTGCGCGCGGTATCGTGACCGCCCGCCAATGCAGCGCTTGACACCAAGCGCGCGGGGGCGCGTTCATAGCTCATGCGGGTCCAGGTATCGGGCAAGCACGTCGATGTCGGCGAAGCGCTGCGCAGCCGTATTTCCGACGATCTCGTCCTCGCCATCGGCAAGTATTTCGAGCGCGGCGGCGACGCCGAGGTGACGCTGGCGCGCGATGGGCATGGCTTTCGACTCGACTGCCTGGTGACCCTGGCGTCGGGCCAGAAGCTGCAGAGCCATGGGCTGGGCGTCGACGCCCACGGCGCCTTCGACCAGGCGCTGGGCAAGATCGAAACGCGCATCCGCCGCTACAAGCAGCGGCTGAAGAGCCACACCAACGCCGCCGAGGCCAAGGCCGCCGAAGTCGCGGCCTCCTATGTGCTGCGCCCGCCCGACGACGCCATCCTCGACGACTGGGACCTCGAGCCCGAGACGCCGCCGGCCGCCATGGTCATCGCCGAGTCGGTCGCCGAGCTGAAGACCCTGACTGTTTCGATGGCGGTCCTGGAACTCGACTTGACCGAACAAGGGGCAGTGTTGTTCAGGAACGCCGCCCATGGAGGGCTATCGGTTGTCTATCGCAGGGCCGATGGCAACATCGGCTGGATCGATCCGGCGCGCACCAAGCCCAACGGCGAGCTCCCGCGACGGCGTCGATGATCGCGAGTGCGTGTCAGTCGGGAGCCGCTGGTCACTCCCGCTCGTTTGTTGGCGAGCCACGTTTTTGAGAGGCGCCCCATCCGTGCGCAGTCCGAATGTCGGTGATCTCCTCGAGCACGCCGCGATCGCCCCCCGAGTCACCGCCGCGGGCAAGCGCCAGGCGCTGTCGGCCATCGCCGAGATCGCGGCGCGGAACTTCGGTCTGAGGGCGGGCGACGTGCTCGACGCCCTCCTGGAGCGCGAGGCTGCCGGCTCGACCGGCGTCGGCCACGGCGTCGCCGTGCCGCATGCCCGCCTGCCAGGCCTCACCCGCCTGCGCGGCGTGTTCGTGCGGCTGGAGCAGCCGGTGGAGTTCGCCGCCGTGGACGACCGGCCGGTGGATCTGCTGTTCGCCCTGTTCGCGCCGCCCGAGGCGAGCGGCGAACACCTGCGCACGCTCGCCCGCGTCTCGCGCGCGTTGCGTCAGGCCACCTTGCGCGAACAGCTGCGCCAGGCCCACAGCGCCGACGCGATCCGCGCCCTCCTCGTGCAGGAAGCCCGCCCTAGCGCCGCTTAAAGGGGCGCAAACTCAGGCGCCAACCTCTTCCCCCTCTGGGGGAAGGGTTGGAGTCGGTCCGGGCTCAACCCGCTTTAGAGCCGGCATGGCGCGCCCAGAGGGTTGAACCCCTCAGTGCACCGACACCAGGGCGAGTTCGTTGGCGAGGGCGGTGGCGACGGCGGACGCCTTGTCGCCCATCACGGCGAGGCGGGAGCCGTCGGCGCCGTGGAGGGCGTAGAGCACCTGGTCGGGGGCGATGTCGAAGCCGCGGATG
>DATJRL010000495.1:0-15116 GCA_035504785.1 Caulobacteraceae bacterium | reverse complement strand
CGACGGCGGACGCTGGGGTATCGGGCAGTTACATCGCGTGCTGACCCGAACGACCTACGTCGGCCGTCACGAGTTCAACAGGAGCAGCCCCAAGACCGGACAGAAGCCGGCCGGCGAAGTCGTGGCGGCGGGGGTGCCGCCGCTGATCGATCAGGCGACGTTCGACGCGGTGCAGGCGCATCTGCGCGCCCGCAATCCGAAGGTCACGCCGGCGCGCGTGGTCAGCGGCCCGACCCTCCTTACCGGCATCTGCTTCTGCGCCGACTGCGGCGGCGCCATGACGCTCAGGACCGGGAAGGGAGGGCGGTATCGCTACTACACTTGTTCGATCAAAGCCCGGCAGGGCGAGGCCGGCTGCAAGGGCCGGTCAATCCCGATGGAGAAGCTGGACAGCCTTGTAGCGGTGCACATCGCCGACCGTTTGCTCCAGCCGGAGCGGCTCGAGGCGATTCTCGCAGCCGTCCTCGACCGCCGCCAGGAGCGCGCCGAGCGCCGCCGCGAGCACGTCGCCGAGCTGAACAAGCGAGCTGCTGAAACCGACCTGCGCCTGAAGCGCCTCTATGACGCCATCGAAGCCGGCATCGCCGATCTCGACGACCCGGCGCTGAAGGAGCGCATGGCCAGCCTCAAGGCGATCCGCGACCAAGCGCAAGCCGACGCCGCGCGTGCCACCGCAATGCTGGAGACGTCAAGCCAGCAATCAATCACGCCGCAAATGGTCCGGACGTTCGCCAGGACGGCGCGGGAGCGGATCAGGATCGACGGCGGAGGCGACCGCCGCGACCACCTCCGCGCGCTCGCCCAGCGCGTCGAGGTCGCTGACCGCGAGGTCCGCATCATCGGCTCGAAAAGCAATCTGCTTCAGACGCTGACTGCGGCGGCCGGCGTAAAGTCGGCTACGCCCGGCGTTCGCAGTTCTGTTCTGAAGTGGCGGAGAGGGGGGGATTCGAACCCCCGATACCCTTGCGAGTATGCCGCATTTCGAGTGCGGTGCATTCAACCGCTCTGCCACCTCTCCATGCAGGCCGCGCTCGAGCGAAGGGCGCGATAACTAGCGACGGGCGCGGTTGGCCGCAAGCCGGATGCGGCGGCCTGTTTCAGCTTGCCACGCCGTCGGGACGCACCTTATGTGCGCGCATCCCACGGGGCGGGGACGTGCCGGACGTCATGAGCGCGAGCATCTTCATCAGCTACGCGAGCCAGGACCTGAAGGTCGCCAGCACGCTATGCAAGGCTCTGGAGGGCCGCGGGTTCAAGTGCTGGATCTCCAGCCGCGACGTGCTGCCCGGCGAGAACTTCCAGGTGGCGATCGTGCGCGCGATCCGCGGCGCGAAGATGATGCTGCTGGTGTTCACCGGCAACTCGAACAACTCCGACGAGATGACCAAGGAGCTGGTCCTGGCCAGCCAGAACCGCTTGATCGTGGTGCCGCTCAGGATCGAGGACGTGACGCCGAACGAGGCGTTCGCCTACGAGTTCGCCACCCGCCAGTGGATCGATTTCTTCGCCGACTGGGAGGCGGCGATCGACCAGCTGTCGATGCGCATCGCCGGCGCGATCGGCGCATCGCCGGAACTGGAGCCCCCGGCGGCCGCGCCGGTCGCCCGAGCCCCGGAGCCAGCCCCCGAGCCAGTCCCGGCGCCGCCCGCGCCGCCGCCGGCGGCCCGGGCGCCGGAGCCCGCCGCACCACCAGTCGCGCCGTCGCCCGAGCCGTCCGCCGCGGCGCCCGTCGCCGCCGCAACCGTGGTGGCCGAGGCGCGGCCCGCGCCGACAACGCCGCCCCCCGCGCCGACAGCGCCCGCCGCGCCGCCCGAGACCAGGCCAGCGCCGGCGCCGGCCAAGGTCGAAGCCGAGGTCCCGGCGAAGCCGGACGCCAAGCCAGCGGCCGCCGCGCCGGCGGCCCAGCCCGCGGCCCAGCCGCCGTCCAAGGTCGTCGCGGCTTCCCCGATCGCCAAGGTCGAGGCCAAGGCGCCGCCGCCCGCCAAACCGTCCACCGCGGCGCCGGTCGGGGGCGAGCCGCGCAAGGGGCCTCCGATCGCGCTCCTGGTGGGGCTGGCCGTAGTGATCGTGCTGATCGTCGCGGCCGTGGTGGTCGCGCCGACCTTGCTTCACCGGCCGTCGCCCGCCCCCGCCGCGCCGGCGGCCGTGGCGGCGAAGCCGGCGCCGCCCGTCGTCACGCGGCCGATGCCGGCGGCGACGCCCGCGCCGGCCGCCAGCGCGGCGATCGCCCCGCCGGCGACCAACGCCGCCGCGACCAACGCGATCGTCGCGCCGACCCATGTGCGTAAGCACACGGCCGCCAGCCCGACCGTCCACCAGCGCTCGTCCGAACCGACCGAAGTGCCCTTCTGACCGGTCGTCGGCCGGGATCGGCGTCGGTCATTCCGAACCGAGCCTCCGGGACGCCTCAGAACTTGCCGTGGCAGGCGTCCTGCGTCTGGCGGACATAGACTCGGTCGTACTCCTGAACGTCGTCGGTCAGGGCGTCATAAGGCACGAGCGACGGGTGCAGGCGCCGGGCCTCGTCCTTGCGCGGCAGGGTGGTCGAGCGCCAGCCCTCCATGCGCCGCTGGGCGTTCCAGCGCTCGTGTTCGAGCCTGGCCAGCAACTCGAGTTCGCCGGGCCCTTCGAACATCATCTCCTCGTCGCAGAGCCGCGGCATGCCGCGGGCGGCGCGCCATCGCGCCGGATCGATGCCGGCGCTGGCGAGCTTGGCCGCGACGTGGGCCACGGCGTCGCGGTTGGCCTGGCGGTAGGTCTCGTCCAGCCGATCCCAGGGAAAGCCCGAGCGGTTCTTGGGGTCCGCCCGCTGCTCGGGCGTGAGGGTGGCGCGGTAGGCTTCGCAGAAGGCGCGGGCCGCGGCGTCGGGCGCGTCGGAGAGGAACTCGCTGGCCTCCAGCACCGATTGCATGTCGCCGAACGGCGTCAAGGCGTCGAAGCCCCGCCCGCCGCCCTCGGCCGCGACCGTCTCGGCGTCACGCAGCCGCACGAAGATCGGCGGCATGGCGATGTCGACCACGCGCAGCAGCGATTGCAGCACGGCCGCCGCCGAGAGCGCGTCGACGTCGGTGGCGAGGCAGACGTAGGCCGCCGTCACCGGCCCCGCTTCCACGAGGTCCCGCGCGATCTCCGAGGGATGCGGCCGCACCGCCCGCCCCCCGATTTCGCCCTCGATGAACACGCACTCCGCGCAGGCGTCGAGCTCCGGCGCGCGCACCCGCAGGACGCCCTCCAGGGCCCGAGCCTGCGGGTCGATCACGGTGATGCGCGGCTTCTCGAGATAGGTGGTGCGGCAGTTGACGATCAGGTCGCGAGCGATCGCCTGTCCGGTCTGGCCGAAACCCACGATCAGGGCATGGACCCGCGAATGGCCGAGGTCCTTGGCGATCTGGAACGGCGGGTGGTCGTTGTTGAGGGCGCGGGCGGCCACGGCGGCGTTGGACAACACCCGCGTGCGCGCCTCGTTGAGGGTCGCGGCGGCGTCCTCGGCGATGCGCACGTCCCGCATCAGCACGGTGATGTAGGCGCCGGGCGATGCGGCGCGCGCGGCGCGGGCGAAAGCCAGGGCCTCGGCATCGTCGTGGTCGGCAACCAGGATATGGTCGGCCTTGCCCGAGTGGTTCACCACCGCCCGCGTCCGGTCGGTCGCCGGCCAGGATAGGGCGATGGCGCCGAAACCGCTCGAGCTGAAGGTCGAGGCGCCGAGCCATAGGGCGCTGCGGCGGTGGCGGCGCGCCGTCTCGAAGGCCGCGAGCGCCAAGGGGTCCGACCCGATCACCACCACCGACTGCTTGCTCCAGCGGGCGATGGCGGTGGCGATGTTCTCGTGCAGCAGAGCGGCCAGGGCCAGGAGGCCGCTGAACACGACGAAGGCGCCCGTCCACCGCGCGATGCGGAAGCGGACGTCGCGCAGCGCTTCGTCGTGGGTGTAGGCGTTGCCGTCGATCTCGAAGAGACCGATCGATTTGTAGAGCGCCTCGTCGAAGGGATCGTGATGCGGCGCATCGCGCCAGGCCCAGACGCCGAGGCCCAGGGTGATCAACACGAAGACCGGGATGACCCAGGCCAGGCGAAACGGAAACAGCCCCTCGCTTTCCTTCATGCGGTCGCCCGCGCCCCCTCAGTTCCCCGCGCGCCCCACGCCCGCCGGGAATCCGCCGGCGCGCCCGAGGGCCGAGGTCATCTTCCTACCGATCTTCTCGCCGATCCAGATGCCGGTCTCGATGAGTGCGCCAAGATCGTATCCCGTCTCGTAGCCGGCGCGCTGCAGCATGTAGACGAGGTCCTCGGTGGCGATGTTGCCGGTGGCGTTGGGCGCGAACGGGCAACCGCCGAGCCCGCCGCAGCTGGCGTCGAGCACGGTGATCCCCGACTCCACGGCGGCGAACGCATTGGCGAGGCCGGTGTTGCGGGTGTCGTGGAAGTGCGCGCGCAGCCTCGCCTTCGGCGCGGCCTGCCGCACGGCCTCGATCCGGGCGCGGACAGTCCAAGGGTCGGCGACGCCGATGGTGTCGGCCAGCGCGATCTCGCCGACGCCGAGCTCGCCGGCCTCGCGGGCCAGGGCGACCACCCGGATTTCCGGCACCTCGCCCTCGAACGGGCAGCCGAAGGCGACCGAGAAAGTGACGCTCAGCGGCGGTCCGCCCTCGGCGGCGCGGCGCTTGGCGATGCGGGCGAGCGTGGCCATCTGGCCGGAGGTCGGCGCGCCCTGGTTGCGGACGCCGAACTCGTCCGTGGCGCAGACCACCACGTTGGCTTCGTCGACGCCGCTGGCCAGGGCCCGGTCCCAGCCGCGCTCGTTCAGCACGAGGCCGATCCTGGTGCGCCCGTCCTCGTGCGGGAGGGCCTGCATCATCGCCTCGGCGCCGGCCATCTGCGGCACCCGCCGTTCGTTAACGAACGATACCGCCTCGATGCGACGGGCGCCGCAGGCCTCCAATCGGCGAATGAAGTCGACCTTGTCGCCCGGTTCCAGCACGGCGCTTTCGTTCTGCAGCCCGTCTCGGGCGCCGACTTCGACGATCTCGATGAAGGGGCTCATCCTCCGACTCCTTCGGCTCCGGCTCCCCGCGCGGCCGCGACTGGCGGCTCCGGCGCGGCCTCGTAGAGGCGCAACACCTGGGGATGGCCGCTCGAATAGTCGAGACCCGAGACCGCGCCGACCTGCTTCGCCGACAGGTCGCGCTCACGCAGCGCCGCCTGGAACGCCGCCTCGTCGCCGCTCGCCACGACCGCCGGCCGGCCCTCGTCGATGGCCTGCGCCGCGTCGGACGCCCCGCCGAGCACCGTCGATGCGCCCAGGGCGAACACCAGGCTGGGTTCGGCGTAGCCGGCCACGCTGACCGGTCCCTCCACCAGGCCCTGCCGGGGGTTGAGGTTGGCGCGGGCGAGGCTCTCGGCGACGCGCTGCGACAGCCACAGCGAAGACAGGGTCGGCGCGAAGCCGCCGAGCAGCACGCCGTGGGCGACGAGCGCGAGGCCGCAAGCAACGCCGGTCGCCGTGCCCATCCGCTCGCGACCCAGCAGCACCCCGCCAGCGACCCCGACGGCGATGTACAGGAGCCCCGCGACGGCGAGCCAGACCCAGCTCGCCCAGTCGCCGAAGAGCCAGGCGCCGACGCCTCCCGCCGCCGTTATCCCGACGGCCACCGCCAGCGTCGCCAGGACGCCGATCCAGCGCACCCGCGGCCCCATGGGACCGGCGAGGGCGGCGGCCATCAGCCAGACGATCGCGCCGAAGGTCGGCAACACGTAGTGCGGCAGCTTGGTGGGCACGATCTCGAACGCCAGCCAACTCGGGATCAGCCAGGCGAGAGCGAAGCGGACGCCCGGCTCGGCGCGTCGACGCCAGGCGGCGACCGCGGCGGCCGGAAGCAGGAGCACGGCGGGAAACAGCAGCACCGGCGCCAGCAGCAGGAAGTAGCCGGGCGGCTCGCCGTGGCCTTCCTGCCCGCCCACCAGCTTCGGGGCGAGATCGCTCCCCACGGCCATGCCCCAGAAGGCGCCGTCGGTGGCGACCGTAATCGCCAGCGCCCAGGGGAGCACCACGGCGCAAACGACGATCAGACCCCAGGCCCAACCGAGGCCTCTAAGCCAGCGCGCCTTCCGCTCCCAGACCACCAGCGTGACGATCGTCAGGAACGCCACCATGGGTCCGACCGGCCCTTTCAGCAGAATCGAGGCGGCGAGGCCGAGCCAGAACAGGAGCTTGGTCCATCGCCCTGCGGCCGGACCGGCATGTTCGGCGAGGTAGATCCGCCCGAGCGCCGCCATCGAGAGCGTGATCGCCCCGCAGAGCGCCGCATCGGTGGTGGCGATCGTGGCTTCGGTGGAGAGCGCGGTCGTGCAGCCGAGGATCGCGCCGGCCATGGTCGCGGCCCAGGGCCTGAGGAACGCCGCCGCGCCCCAGGCGCACGCCGCCGCCGCCAGGCCCGCGCCGAGCAGGGACGGAACGCGGTAGGCCCAGATGTCGCGGCGTTCGACGCCGGACGCCAGCTTCACGCTCGCCGCCTGCAGCCAGTAGATGCCGACGGGCTTCTTGAAGCGCGGCTGGTCCTGGAACATCGGCGCGGTGAAGTCGCCGCTCTCCAGCATCTGGGCGCTGGCTTCGGCGAAGCGCGATTCGTCGCGGTCGGTGGGCGGGAGCGTGAAGACGCTGAGCAGTCCCGCCAGCAGCGCCACGGCGGCGGCGAAAAGCGGACCGCGCCCCTTGGCGGTGATGCGGTCTGTCAACTCTTTCAACGTCATCGCCGCTTGATAGCACGATCCTTTCCGCGGCCAGCTTTTCGGCTATGAGACGGCCATGAAGCCTGAGATCTCGGTCGTGGTGCCGGTGTTCGACGAAGAAGGCGCCGCGCCCGAGCTGGCGCGGGAGATCGCGGCGGCGTTCGCGGGCCGCGCCTATGAGCTGATCTTCGTCGACGACGCCAGCCGCGACGGCACACGCGCGGCGTTGTCGGCCCTCGCCCGCGAGATCCCGGCCCTGCGCCTGGTGACCCACGCCAGGAACGCCGGCCAGAGCCGGGCCGTCCGCAGCGGGGTCCTGGCCGCGCGAGGCGACATCGTGGTGACCCTGGACGGCGACGGGCAGAACGATCCGGCCGATGCGCCGCGACTTGCCGACCGGCTCGCCGCGAGCCCGGCAAACCTTGCCCTGGTCGGAGGGGTTCGCGTGAAACGGCGAGACACGCTCGCCAAGCGCTATGCCTCACGCATCGCCAACGGCGTGCGGCGGTCGCTGCTCAAGGACGACGCCGCCGACACCGGCTGCGGGCTGAAGGCGTTCCGGCGCGAGGCCTACCTGCGGCTGCCCTACTTCGACCACCAGCATCGGTTCCTGCCGGCGCTGATGCGGCGCGAGGGCTATGAGAGCGCCTTCGAGCCGGTCGGGCACCGACCGCGCCGGGCCGGGCGCTCGAAGTACACCAACCTCGGCCGGCTCTGGGCGTCGGTCTCGGATTTGGCCGGCGTGATGTGGCTCAACACCCGCGCCCGCGATCCTGGCGCGATCGGCGAGGCAGAGTCGGAGGTTGACGGGCCCGCCGCGGGACAATCGGGAAGGCGGAGCCCTTCTCCCCTTGCGGCAGAAGGACTCTAGGTGAGCGCGCTGAAGAGGATGGCGACGACGATCAGGTCGATGGCGCGATAGACGAGGGCCATGGGAGCTCCAGCGGGCTAATAACTTAGCCCGCCGTTAAGCAAGTTCCGCGCCAGCGGCGTCGGTTACGACTTGGCGGCGTTGCTCGCCGCAGCGCTGTTCGAAGCGGCGCTGTTCGACGCCGCGTTGGAAGCGGCGTTCGAGGCGGCCGCCTTCGGCTTGGGCGCCGGGATCGGATAGTTCGGCGAGCCATTGGACCGCAGGTAGGCGATGAGATCGATCCGGTCCTGCGGGTCGGGCAGGCCGACGAAGGTCATCTTTGTGCCGGGCATGAAGCCCTGCGGGTTCTTCAGGAACTGGTAGAGCAGGTCGTAGGTCCACGCCTTGTTCTTGGCGGCGAAGTCCTGCATCGCCTGGTCGTAGCTGAAGCCGGGGTGCGTGCCCGGCGGGCGGCCGACGACGCCGTAGAGGCCCGGGCCGATGTTGTTGGCGCCCGAGGCGTCCAGGATGTGGCAGGCTTGGCACTTGGCGCTGATCGCCTGGCCGTGGGCGATGTTGGCCGTGGGCAGCACGGCGCCCCAATCTGGAATCACGTCGACCGCCGGACCGCCGCCGCCGGTTTCTTGCTGGATGGCGATCGCATAGCCCGGCTTCGCCGGCGCTTCCTTCTCGAACAGAATAGCCGACAAGTTCTGTAGGCCGAAAATCACCAGCCCGGTCGCCAGCGCGGCGCCGGCGATCTTGTTGAACGCGAGAGAGTCGGCCATGTGATGAGTGCTTGAAACCCGCCCCTGTTGCGTGGGCGTCTCTGGCACGCTACCGCCGCCGGCGCAACCGGCCATTCGCCGGTTCACCCACCGACCCACCCAGCGCCAAAACGCCGCTCCCCGACCGATCCCGCCCAAGCGATCCTGACGATGACTCCGATCGTAATCATCCCGGCACGGATGGCGGCCAGCCGCCTGCCAGGCAAGCCGCTCGCCGACATCGGCGGTTTGCCGATGATCGTCCGTGTGCTGCGCCAGGCCGAGAAGGCGGGCGTCGGCGACGTGGCGGTCGCGGCGGGTGACGCCGAGATCGCGGCCTCGGTGCGGGCGGCCGGCGGCCGGGCGGTGATGACCGATCCGGACCTGCCTTCAGGCTCCGACCGGGTGCTGGCGGCGCTGGACGCCCTAGACCCGGACGGCCGGCGCGACGTGGTGGTGAACCTGCAGGGCGACATGCCCTTCGTAGCGCCGGCGGTGATCTCGGCCTGCCTGGGCGTTCTGGCGGCCGAGGCGGACTGCGATGTCGCCACCGCCATCGCACCCGAGGCGTCGCCGGCCGACCGCGCCGACCCGGCGGTGGTGAAGGCCATCGTCAGTCTCGGCGACGGCGATCCGCGCGGCCGCGCGCTCTACTTCACGCGCTCGACGCTCTATGGCGATGGGCCGATCTGGAAGCACGTCGGCGTCTACGCCTACCGCCGCGATGCGCTCGCCCGCTTCTGCGCCGCGCCGCCGTCGCCGCTGGAAAGGCGCGAGAAGCTCGAGCAGCTGCGGGCTTTGGAGCTGGGACTCAGCATCTGGGCCGCCGTGGTGGACGAGACGCCGATTTCCGTGGATACCCCCGCCGACCTGGAGGCCGCCCGCGCCTTCGCCGAGTTTACGGCAAGGGAAGGACGGCCGTGAGTACGAAACCCAGGATCGCCTTCCAGGGCGAGCGCGGCGCCAACAGCGACGAGGCGTGCCGCGAGCACTATCCGGCCTACGAGCCGACCCCATACGACGTGTTCGAGGATGCGTTCGAGGCCGTGAAGACCGGCGCCTGCGAGCTCGGCATGATTCCGGTCGAGAACTCGATCATCGGCCGGCAGGGCGATGTGCACCACCTGCTCCCGGCCTCGAGCCTGCGCATCATCGGCGAGCGGTTCAAGCCGATCCATTTCCAGCTGATGGCCAATCCGGGCGTGACGCTCGAGGACGTGTCGACGGTGATCTCGATGCCGTTCGCCGCCGCCCAGTGCCGCAAGCTCGTGCGCAAGCTCGGCGCGCGCGTCGAGCCGGCCAGCGACACCGCCGCCTCGGCCAGACGCCTGTCCGAGAGCCCGGACCCGCACGCCGCCGCCATCGCCCCGGCGCTGGCGGCCGAGATCTACGGCCTGGATATCCTGGCGCGCGACATCGAGGACGAGTCCCACAACACCACGCGCTTCATCGTGCTCACCGCCGACAAGAACCCGCCCCGGCCGCCGCCCGGCGTGCCGAGCGTGACCAGCTTCACCTTCCGCGTCCGCAATCTGCCGGCCGCGCTCTACAAGGCGCTGGGCGGCTTCGCCACCAACGGCGTCAACATGACCAAGCTCGAGAGCTACATGGAGAACGGCGCCTTCACCGCGACCTTCTTCTACGCCGAGGTCGACGGCCGGCCGGAGGACCTCCAGCTCTCGCGGGCGTTCGAGGAGCTCGGGTTTTTCTCCGACCACTTCGAGGTGCTGGGCGTCTATCCGGCCGATCCGTTCCGCTGGCGGGCTTGATTGACAAAACCGTCCCTCCCCTCCCCTCCCCTGGGAAGGGAAGGTCTCGGCAGCGGCCGCGGTGGGGATGTCGGAAGCTCCAACGGTCGTTGCTCGCGGAGTTCGCGCCCGGCCCCGGACATCTCCACCCGACCGCTTCGCGGCCACCCTCCTATGAGGCGAGGGAATTACTCCTCGGACCAGGCCTTGATCAGCTGGTGGGCGATGGCGACCTGGCCGGGGGCGCGGGCGTCGGGGAGGGCGTTCTTCATCAGCGCCCGGGTCTCCTCGCGGGTGAACCAGCGCACTTCTTCCAGTTCGGTCTGGTCCGGGGTCGCCTCGCCGTCCTCGACCTCGGCGATCAGCCCGATCATCAGCGAGGACGGATAGGGCCAGGGCTGGGTGGAGTGGTAGCGAACCTTGGTCGCCCTCAGGCCCGCCTCCTCCAACACCTCGCGGGCGCACGCCTCCTCGATCGACTCGCCCGGCTCCAGGAACCCGGCCAGCGCCGAGTACATCCCCTTCGGCCAGGCGGCTTGGCGGCCGAGCAGGCACTTCTCGCCGTTGACGGGCAGCATGATCACCACCGGGTCGGTGCGCGGGAAGTGCTCGGTCTTGCAGGCCGGGCAGACCCGCTTCCAGCCGCCGTCCGCCGGCTCCGATGGCTGGCCGCAGTTTGGGCAATGGCGATGACGGCGGCGCCATTCGAACATCGCCTTGGCGGTCGCCAGGATCGCCGCGTCGGCGGCGGGGAGTTCGAGCGCGACGGCGCGAAGGTCCTCGAAGCGCCCGAGCCCCTCGAGCGGCCCGTCGGCGGGGTCGGCGGCGCCTTCCATGTCGAGCGCGAAGACGGCGGTCTGCTTCCACAGTCCCATGAACAGAAGCCGCTCCGCGCCGCCGGAAAGTTCGCCGGCGAGGTCGGCGCGGACGTAGGCGATCTGCGCCCCGGCCTTGCCGCCCTGGGCGTCCTTGCGCGACTCCACCATCGGTTTGCCGTTCCACAGCACCAGCGCCAGGCTGTCGGGGTCGGCGAGCCTGCTTTGGACCCAGTCGGGATCGGAGCGTCGGTAGCTCGACCGGTCGAGCGGGTTGCCGGCGAAGGTGTTCATGAAGGCGTCGAGGGGCATGGCGATGGTCATAGCGTGACGGCGCGCCGGCGTCAGCCTCGGCCGCGTCGCTTTGGCGCCGGCGCTTGCGCCGCCGGGTTCCTCACGCGATATAGGCCTCGGAGATCGGCGATGGGCGGAGGCCTCGCCAACCCGGTCAGGTCCGGAAGGAAGCAGCCGTAACGAGTTTTGCTCCGGGTCGTCTGCCGGTCTCCACCCCGACCCCGATTCCGGACACGATGGCCGATAACGACTTCACGCCTGGCGCCGCCGCGGAGCCGTCCGAGGGCGACGTCGCGCCGGTCGACGCCTCGCCGGCCGACGCCTCGCCGGTGGACGCCGCGACCGGCGACATGTTCGGGGCGCCGCCGGAGCCCCGGCTCGGCGGCGCCTACACCGTGATCGCCCGCAAATACCGGCCGCGGACCTTCGACGACCTGATCGGCCAGGAAGCCATGGTGCGGACGCTGAAGAACGCGTTCGCGACCGGGCGCATCGCCCACGCCTTCATGCTCACCGGCGTGCGCGGCGTCGGCAAGACCACGACGGCCCGGCTCCTCGCCCGCGCGCTCAACTACGACAGCGCGAGCGTGCACGAGCCCAGCGTCACCGCGCTCGCCGAGGAGGGCCGCCACTGCCGCGCCATCGTCGAGGGCCGGCACATGGACGTGCTGGAGCTCGACGCCGCCAGCCGCTCCAAGGTCGACGAGATGCGCGAGCTGCTGGACGGGGTCCGCTACGCCCCGGTCGAGGCCCGCTACAAAGTCTATGTCATCGACGAAGTGCACATGCTCTCGACGGCGGCGTTCAACGCGCTCCTGAAAACCCTCGAGGAGCCGCCGCCGCACGCCAAGTTCATCTTCGCCACCACCGAGATCCGCAAGGTGCCGGTGACCATCCTGTCGCGCTGCCAGCGCTTCGACCTGCGCCGGGTCGAGCCGGACGTGATCGCCGCCAACCTGACCCGGATCGCCGAGGCCGAGGGCGCGCGCATCGAGGCCGACGCCGTCGCCCTGATCGCCCGCGCCGCCGAGGGCTCGGTGCGCGACGCCCAGTCGCTGCTCGACCAGGCGCTGGTGCAGGTCGACGCCGGCGGGCAGGTGACGCAAGGCGTGGTGCGCGACATGCTCGGTCTCGCCGACCGCGCCCAGACCATCGACCTCTTCGAGAAATGCGTCCGCGGCGAGGCTGGGCCGGCCATCGAGATGTTCCGGACGCTGTACGGCTACGGCGCCGATCCGGTGACGGTGATGGCCGACCTGATGGATCATTGCCACGGCGCGAGCCTCGCCAAGACCATCGGACCGCAGGCGCTGGTTTTGCCCAAGGACCAGGTGCAGCGCCTGGCGGCGATCGGCGCGGCGGTGTCCGCGCCCAGCCTCGCGCGGCTCTGGCAACTGCTGATGAGGGCCTACGCCGAGGTGCGAGCCGCGCCGGATCCCGCCGCGGCCGTGGAGATGGCGCTGATCCGCCTCGCCTATGCGGCGGACTTGCCCGGGCCGGAGGAAGCGCTGAAAGCGCTGCGATCCGGCGAGCCGCCGGCGTCGCCCGCGCCATCGTCGGCGCCGTCCGGCGGGAGCGGTTCCGCCTCACGCGGCGGCGCGGCGACGCAGTTGGCGGCCGACCCCGTCGCCGACCGGAACCCGGCGCTCCGCAGCTTCGACGACGTCGTCGCCCTGATCGAGCAACGTCGGGATATCGCGCTGAAGCTCGACGTCGCCAGATACGTGCGTCTGATCAGTTTCCGCACCGGCGCCATCGCTTTCGAGGCCGCGCCCGGTGCGCCAGCCAGCCTGGCGCAGCGCCTTTCCGCACGGCTGAAGGAATGGACCGGCGCGCCCTGGCTGGTGTTGGCGGAGTCCGGCGGCGGCGCCGAGACCCTCGACGAACGCCAGAGCCGCGCCGACGACGCGGTTCGCGCCGAGGTGTTGGCGGACCCGTTCGTGCGCTCGGTGATGGAAGCGTTTCCGGGCGCGGAGCTGCTGGAGGTCCGCCAGATCGCTCCGGAGACCGTCGCGGTCGCCGAGGACGAGGATGACGACGATGGCGACGGTCCGGGGGCCGATCCGCCGCCGAGCGAGGAGCGCGAATGAAGAATCTCGGCGACCTGATGAAACAGGCCCAGGCGATGCAGGAAAAGCTCGCCGAGGCGCAGGCTCGGCTTGCCGAGATCGAGGTCGAGGGGACCTCCGGCGGCGGCATGGTCAGCGTCACCCTCAGGGGCGCCGGCGACCTCGCCCGGGTGCTTATCGACGAAAGCCTGATGGCGCCTGGCGAAGGCGAGATCGTCGCCGACCTGATCGTGGCGGCCCACAACGACGCCCGCCGCAAGCTCGAGAGCCGGCGCGAGGAGCTGATGCGCGACGTCGCCGGCCCCCTGGCCGGGATGCCGGGCATGCCGAAGCTGTTCTGACTTGGCGTCCTCCGCCGGACCCGAGATCGAGCGGCTGATCGCGCTCTTGTCCAAGCTCCCGGGGCTTGGACCGAGATCGGCCCGCCGCGCGGCGCTGATGCTGCTCAAGCGCCGCGACCAGTTGCTCGCGCCGCTTGCCCAGGCCCTGGCGGATGCGGCGGAGCGGGTGAGGATCTGCAGCGTGTGCGGCTCGCTCGACACTCGCGATCCCTGCGCGATCTGCGCCGATGCGAGCCGCGACGCGGCGCTGATCTGCGTGGTCGAGGAGGTGGGGGCGCTCTGGGCCATGGAGCGGGCCGGCGCCTATCGGGGCCGCTACCACGTGCTGGGCGGCCTGCTTTCGGCCCTTGACGGAGTCGGCCCGGAGGCGCTGCGCGTGGCGCCGCTGGCGACCCGCGCTCGCGACCCGGCGGTGAAGGAGGTGATCCTCGCCCTGCCGGCGACGGTCGACGGCCAGACCACCGCCCACTACCTCGCCGATCGCCTGGCCGGCGCGGAGGTCCAAGTGACCATGCTGGCCCGGGGCGTGCCCGTCGGCGGCGACCTCGACTGGCTCGACGACGGCACCATCGCCCAGGCCCTCCGGGCGCGCCGGCCGGCCTAAGCTCGGGAGCGGGCTCGGAATTGCCCAGTGCGGCTCGTGTCCGTCGACGCCGCAGGCGTCTGTAAGGCGAACCGCAGAGGTCGCTGAGACGCGCGGAGTTCGCGGAGGAGCCCGGACCGCTCTGCGTCCACTGCGCCTCTCTGCGACCTCTGCGGTTATACTTAGCTGCGGCTGCGGCGCGCGCTATGCCTGCAACGCGCGCCCCCGCTCCAACCTCCCTGGGTTTCGCCGCGATGAGCGGGGCTGGCGAGGACGGCCGACTCCCGGGTAGTGGGGCAAATTGAAATCTCGCCCCGTTGACAACCGTGGTGCCGGCTTCGGCGGTGCGTTATCGTTTTCCCATGCGGGTGAACGTTTTAGCGGTTGGCGTCTTGAGCCTGGCAGCCGGCGCAATGCGGGCTGCGGTGAGCCACGACTATTGGATGGGCGGCGCCCTAGCCGCGATGGGCGTCTGGCTCATCGTGCTGCACTTCGTCCGGCTTCGCCGCTTCAAGCGGTTCGATGATGCAAAGAACCTCGACTGATGGCGAAGCACCCCAAACGCCCGCGCGACGTGAACCAACTGGCGAAGCTGATCGCTGACATCGCTACGGGCGACGCGGCGGACCAAGCGGCGCCCGCGTCACCCAAGAGTGAACCAGGACGAGCCGGCGGCTTGAAGGGCGGTAAGGCGCGTGCCGCCGCTGTTTCGCCGGAGCGGCGGCGAGAGATTGCGAAGCTGGCGGCGGCGAAGCGTTGGGCGAAGGACTAACTAGTACCGGTGCACAGAGGTTTTGACGAGTTGAGGCAGGCCCAGGACCGGTAGGTCTGTTGGGTCGATGCACAGCTCGATGCTGCGGGCTTGGCCTGGGGTGCGCCGGATCAGGCCGCCGCTTTCCAGGGCGATCACCATCTGGTGCACG
>DATJRL010000494.1:0-14544 GCA_035504785.1 Caulobacteraceae bacterium | reverse complement strand
TTCCTGGCGACGATGAGCCACGAGATCAGAACGCCGTTGAACGGGATTCTTGGGATGGCGCAGGCGATGAGCCGCGACCTCGACGGCAAGCAGAAGGGCCAGCTGAAAATCATCCAGACGTCGGGCGAGACGCTGCTCGCTCTGCTCAACGACCTTCTCGACATGTCCAAGGTCGCGTCCGGAAAAGTCGAATTCGAGAACGGCGTCGTGGACGTGGAGGAGCTGATGAGGGCCGCGGAGATCTTCGCGCCCCTCGCCCAACAGAAGGGCGTCGATTTCGGCATCGTGGCCGGCCCAAGCGTCCACAAGCACTGGTCGGGCGACCCCAAGCGGGTTCAGCAAGTGCTCAACAATCTCGTGGCGAACGCGGTGAAGTTCACCGACCGGGGCGTCATTGGCGTCGAGATCACGCAAGAGGCCGACAGCCTTGTCTTTCGAGTGCGCGACAGCGGGATCGGCATCCCGCCGGAAAGGTTGGGAGAGATCTTCGACAGGTTCGTCCAAGTCGACGCCTCGACGACGCGCCGGTTCGGCGGCACGGGGCTCGGGTTGGCGATCTGCCGCGACTTGGTGCGGCAGATGGACGGCGAGATCGATGTCGAAAGCACGGCAGACGTCGGGACGACCTTCACCGTCAGTCTGCCGCTGGCGCCCATCGACGTGGAGCCGTCGTCGCTGCGGCCCGCCTCCGCGGCGGGGGAAACGCCGCCGTCCGTAGGACTGCGGTTGCTGGCGGCCGAAGACAACGCGACGAACCAACTGGTCCTGAAGACGCTCCTGGGCGCTGTAGGAATCGAACCCGAGATTGTTTCCAACGGCGCCGCGGCCCTGGAAGCCTGGCGCGGCGGCGCATGGGACATCGTGCTGATGGACATACAAATGCCGGTCATGGACGGCATCGCGGCGACGAGGGCCATCCGCGAATCCGAGAGCCAGATGGGTCGCCATCACACGCCGATCGTCGCGCTGACGGCGAACGCCATGCCTCACCATCGGGCTGAGTACATCGCCGCGGGCATGGATGGCTTCGTTGCGAAGCCCATCGATTTGAGCCTCCTGCTGCAGGCGATCGAGACTGCGCTCTCCGCGCGCGAGCTCAAGCCGCTGGCGGTTGCAGCATAGGTGTCGCGATCCGAAAGAGCATCGGCCCGATCAATGCTGCAATCAGTGTCCCCGGCGGCGCAACTCGCGCGTCATCCGGGGAAGCTACCCAAGCCGCCCGCGAGCGCAACGGCGCGGACGTGGCCATCGCGGCCGAAGAGCGGCCATGGCCATCGCCGTTCCAACCTGCGTCGGCTTGGCCGCAACCCGGCGCGACCTCCGGGAGGGTCAGGCCAGGCTCTCCTCCAGGCTCGCCAGCCGGGCCGCCTGGTCCTCGGCGATCAGGGGGTCGATGATGTCGTCGAGGGCTTCGCCGTCGATCACCTTCGGGAGGTTGTAAAGGGTGAGGTTGATGCGGTGGTCGGTCACCCGCCCTTGCGGGAAGTTGTAGGTGCGGATGCGCTCCGAGCGGTCGCCCGAGCCCACCTGGCTCTTGCGCGACTCCGACCGCTCCGCCGCCAGCGCCTCGCGCTTGCGCTCATAGAGCCGGGCCTTCAGCACCTTCATCGCCCGCGCCCGGTTCTGGTGCTGCGACTTCTCCGACGAGGTGACGACGATGCCGGTGGGCAGGTGGGTGATGCGCACGGCGCTATCGGTCTTGTTGACGTGCTGGCCGCCGGCGCCGGAGGAGCGGTAGGTGTCGATCCGGAGGTCCGCGTCGTTGATCTCGATGTCGACGTCCTCGGGCTCGGGCAGCACCGCGACGGTGGCGGCGGAGGTGTGGATGCGCCCCTGCGCCTCGGTCTCCGGCACCCGCTGCACGCGGTGGACGCCGCTCTCGAACTTCAGCCGCCCGAACACGCCCTCGCCGGTGATCGAGGCGATGATCTCCTTGAAGCCGCCCATCTCGCCCTCGGACTCGCTCTCCACATCCACCCGCCAGCCGTGGGTCTGGGCGTAGCGCTGGTACATGCGGAAGAGGTCGCCGGCGAACAGCGCCGCCTCATCGCCGCCGGTGCCCGCCCGCACCTCGAGGATGGCGGAAGCCTTCTCGTCGGCGTCGCGCGGGGCGAGCAGCAGCGCTAGGTCCCGCTCCAGGTCGGGCAGCTTGGCGTCGAGCTCGGCCAGCTCGTCCTTGGCGAGCGCGGCCATCTCTTCGTCGTCGCCGCCCGCCAGGTCTTCCAGCTCGGACCGCTGGGCGCGCGCCTTCGCCAGCCGCTCGGCCGCCTCCGCCACCGGCTTGAGCTCCGCGTGCTCCTTGCCGAGCCGCACCACCTCGGCGCCGTCGCTGGCCGCGCCCATCCGCGCCTCCACCTCGTGGAAGCGGTTCAGGACCTGCTCGAGCCTGGCCTGGGGCAGGCGCACCTTGGTTTCTCCAGGTCACCGACTAAAGGGGCGCGTCCTCTAGCGCGCAAGCGCCGGCTCGTCACGCACGCATCCCTTCCCTTCATGGGACGGAGGTCATTTGAGCTTGATCTCGGCCAGCCGCTCTTCGAGGTAGTCGTTGGCGGTGATGGGGACCGGGTAGCGGTTGGGGCGGTCGGGCGTGATGCAGCTCGGCAGCGTCTCGATCAGGTAGTCCGGCGCGAAATGCAGGAAGAACGGCATGGAGTAGCGGGCGACGCCCCGCCGCTCCGGCGCCGGGTTGACCACGCGGTGGGTGGTCGAGGGCAGCACGCGGTTGGTCAGGCGCTGCAGCATGTCGCCGATGTTGCAGACGACGCTTCCGGGCGGCGGGTTGATCGGCAGCCAGGCGCCGTCGCGATCCAGCAGCTCCAACCCGGCCTCCTCGGCGCCCAGCAAGAGGGTGATGGTGTTGATGTCCTCGTGCGGCGCGGCGCGGACATTGGGTCCGTCGAACGGCGCCGGCGGGTAGTGCAGCAGGCGCAGCACGCTGTTGCCGAGCCGGGTGGTTGGGGCGAAGAGCTCGGGATCGAGCCCGAGATAACGGGCGATGGCGCGCAGCAGCTTGTCGCCGAGCGACTCTAGTGCGTCGTAGAGCCAGAGTTCGTCGGCCTTGAACCCCGGAACCTCGCTCGGCCAGACGTTGTCCGGCATGCGGGCGCGGTGGGGGTGGCCCTCCGGCAGTTCGCGGCCGACGTGCCAGAACTCCTTGAGGTCGAAGTGCGCCGCGCCCTTGGCGGTCTCGACGCCGAATGGCGTGTAGCCGCGCTGCCCGGCGGCGCCGGGAATCCTGTAGCGGAGCTTGTCGGCCTCGGGCAGGGCGAAAAACGCCTTCGCGTCGTCCAGCGCCGCCTCGATGCGCGCCTGGTCCAGGCCATGATCGGCGACGACCGCGAAGCCATAGCGGGCGAAGGAACGGCCCAGCGCCGCGGCGAAGGCGTCGAAGTCCGCGGCGTAGAGGCCGAACGAGACCGGGACGATGCCTTGGTTCGCGAGCGTGTGGGTCATTTGCCCACTTCTTACAGCGTCGACGTTTTTCGTCACCCCGGCCAAGCGTCGGCTAAGACGCGCCGAGCCGGGGTCGGACAGGCCGCCGCCACGCTGGACATCGTCTTGGCGCCGGCTCTTCCGGCCCCGGATCGTCCCTCCGGGCCGTCCGGGGAGACGAACTGGTTAGGTCCCATTCGAAGGCGTCTCTGACCGGTGGACTTCGCCGGCCATCGGCGCCAGAGGGAGCGTCGATTGTGCAGTGCGGGAGAAGTCCATGGTCGACAAGGTGCGCAAGGACGCCGCGGCGGCGCTGGAGGGGGTCCTCACCGATGGCGTCACCATCATGGCCGGCGGCTTTGGCCTGTGCGGCATCCCGGAAAACCTGATCGCCGCCATCCGCGCCGCGGGCGCGAAGGGCCTGACGGTGATCTCCAACAACTGCGGGATCGACGACTTCGGCCTGGGCATCCTGCTCGCCGGCGGCCAGATCAAGAAGATGATCTCGTCCTACGTCGGCGAGAACAAGCTGTTCGAGCAGCTCTATCTCGCGGGCAAGCTGGAGCTGGAATTCAACCCGCAGGGCACGCTGGCCGAGCGTATCCGCGCGGGCGGGGCCGGCATCCCGGCGTTCTTCACCAAGACCGGCGTCGGCACCCAGGTGGCCGAGGGCAAGGAGGTGCGCGAGTTCGACGGCGAGCTCTACGTGATGGAGCGGGCGCTGAAGGCCGACCTTTCGATCGTCAAGGCGTGGCGCGGCGACGCGGCCGGCAACCTCGTCTACCGAAAGACCGCGCGGAACTTCAATCCGATGATGGCCACGGCCGGCCGGGTGACCATCGCCGAGATCGAGGAGCTGGTTCCGGTCGGCTCGCTCGACAAGGACGAGATCCACACGCCCGGCATCTACGTCGACCGCCTGTTCGTCGGCGCCCGCTTTGAAAAGCGCATCGAGCAGCTGACCACGCGTCCGCGCCAGACCGCCGCCGCCGGGGAGGAAGTCTGATGGCCTGGACTCGCGACCAGATGGCCGAGCGCGCCGCCCGCGAGCTGAAGGACGGGTTCTATGTCAACCTCGGCATCGGCATCCCGACCCTGGTGGCCAACTACATCCCCCAGGGCGTGCACGTGACCTTGCAGAGCGAGAACGGCATGCTCGGGATGGGCCCCTTCCCCTACGAGGGGGAGGAGGACGCCGACCTGATCAACGCCGGCAAGCAGACCATCACCGAACTGCCGGCCTCGTCCTATTTTTCCTCCGCCGACAGCTTCGCCATGATCCGCGGCGGCCACATCGACCTATCGATCCTCGGCGGCATGCAGGTGGCGGGGAACGGCGACCTCGCCAACTGGATGGTGCCCGGGAAGATGGTCAAGGGCATGGGCGGCGCCATGGACCTGGTGGCCGGCGTCCGCCGCGTCGTCGTCTGCATGGAGCACACCGAGAAGTCCGGCGCGCCGAAGCTGGTGAAGCGCTGCTCGCTGCCGCTGACCGGCGCCGGCGTCGTCGACCTGGTGATCACCGACCTCGGCGTCTTCGAGATCGGCAAGGACGGCGTGCGGCTGACCGAACTGGCGACCGGCGTCGGCCTCGACGAGGTCCGGGCCAAGACCGAGGCGGAGTTCACGGCATAAGCAGGGCCTCCCCCTGGGGGCCTGTTGCATACTCCCCTCCCCCTTGCGGGGAGGGGAGCTTGATCTTCGCTTCCGCGAGGCCAGATTCAGGCGCATGAAACATCTTCGCGCCGCCCTCGCCGCCGCCGTCGCCGGCGCGTTCCTGTTCAGCCAGGTCGCCAGCGCCGCCACGGCGACCGCGATCTTCGCCGGCGGGTGCTTCTGGTCGATGCAGCACGGCATGGAAGCGGTGCCGGGGGTGGTGAAGGTGATCGCCGGCTACACGGGCGGGCACGTCGCCCACCCGACCTACGACGAGGTCACCACCGAAACCACCGGCCACTACGAGTCGGTCCAGGTGGTCTACGACCCGGCGAAGATCAGCTACCCGAATCTCGTCATGGCCTACTTCCACCTCACCGATCCCACCGACGGAACGGGCCAGTTCTGCGATCAGGGCCCCTCCTATCGGCCCGCGATCTTCGTTGCGGACCCGACGCAGGCGGCGGAAGCCAAGACGGTGAAGGCCGAGGTCGGCGTCCAGCTGAGGAAGCCGATCGCCACCACCATCCTGCCGGCCCAGACGTTCTGGCCGGCCGAGGGCTACCACCAGGACTACGCCCGCAAGAACCCGGCCGCCTACGGCGCCTACGCCATGGGCTGCATGGGGTTCGAAGGCGGCCGTGTCGCGGCGCTGAACGCGGTCTGGCGGCGGTAGCGCGCTTCCCGGCGGCCGCGCCATCGCGTGTCCTCGGCCCGCGGACGGGGCGCCGGCGCGCTGTTCACGGGCGCCCTGACCAAGCCGCGTGCGAAATACGCCGCGTCGCGGAACTGTTGCAAAACCGTCGCCAATTCTTTCGCGGCTGAAGCTAAGTTTCACGAAAGGCGTCGTTGCGTGGGGCCTCGGCGCCGGTCGAGGGGGACATCGATGCAGGTTCGCAAGCTCGCCGCGTGGGCGGCGATGGGTGCGCTGGTGCTGGCCGCAGCGGCCGCGCATGGGCAGGAAATCACCGGCGGAATCTCCGGCACGGTGACGGAAAACGGCAAGCCCGCGGCCGGCGCTACGGTCACGGTCACCAATGCGGCCACCGGGGTCTCAACGACGACCACCAGCGGCCCGGACGGATTCTACACCGTCCGCAACCTGCCCCCCGGAGGGCCTTACAAGGTGAGCGTCACGGCGACGGACAAAACGGCGTCCACGGCGCAGGTCGACCAGGTGCCGATCGGCGCGCCCTATGACCTCGATATCGCGCTGGGCGGCGGCGCGGTGAGCGAAGTCACGGTCACGGCGGCCCCGACCGTCAGAAACGCGACGATCGCGACAGGCCCGAGGACGACGTTCAGCGCCAAGGACATCGCCACGCTGCCCTCGTTCGCGCGCGATCTCCACGACCTCGTCAGGCTCAATCCGTTCGTCACCGTGGACGAGGCCAACTCCAACGCCCTGATCATCGCCGGCGAGAACAACCACTTCAACACCATCTATCTGGACGGCGTGCGCCAGTCGGACGACTTCGGCCTCAACAACGACGGCTATCCGACCCAGCGCTCCCCGTTCTCTCTGACCATCATTCAGTCGCTGAACATCGAGATCGCGCCATACGATGTTCAGTATGGCGACTTCGAGGGCGGCATCCTCAACATCGTCACCAAGTCAGGCACGAACCAGTTCCATGGGTCGGTCGACTACGAGTACGACTCCAACTTCGACTCGGGGAAGACGATCGGGGTTCAGGACAACTCGGTCCTCGGCGACACCAAGCAAGAGACGGTCACCACGCGATTCCGCGACGAGGACTCCTCGATCACGCTCGGGGGTCCGATCTGGCCGGATCATTTGTTCTTCTTCTTCGGCTACGACAAGTACCAGTCCCTGGGCAGCTCCACCTACGTCCCTTCGGACGTCGCGGGGACCAACATCGTCACCGGCGTCACCTCCGCCGAGGCCACGACGACCCAAACAATACTGAGCACGTCGCTCGGGACAGCGATTCCCAACCTCGCGACGCTCGTGCCCGGAGCGACGTCGGGCACGGGCTACGGATACAACCCGCTCGGCTATGGAGGCAGCGCCCCTGAACTCAACACCGACTACTTCGGCAAGATAGACTGGTACATCACCGACAAGCAGCACCTGTGGTTCAGCTACCAGCAAACCGACGGGAACCAGTACAACACGCCGGACGCCAGCATTTCTGGCAAGGGCGAGCTGAACCTCGCGTCGAGCGACTATGTCTATGCGCAGGACCTCGACGCCTACGTCGTCGACCTGACCTCGAACTGGACCGACGATCTGGCGACCGAGGCGGAGGTGACCTATCGCGACGTCGAGAGCCCGACTCAACTGCTCGCGGGGCCCTTCTCGAACTTCCTGATCAAGATACCCACCGAAGGCGAGATCGACCTCGGGCCCGACCAGAGCCGCCAGGCCAACAACCTCGGCGTGAAGGACTGGCAGGCTCAGCTGAGGGCCCACTACACGATCGGCGACAACGTCATTACGGCTGGCTATGCGTGGGAACAGCTCACCGAGTTCGACCTGTTCGTGCAGGAGGCCGACGGCGACTACACCTTCTCCAACACCTGCGGACCCGGCAAGGGCCTGCCCGATGGCGAATTCATCAACCTCGCCGATCACATCGCTTGCAACCTGACCTATCAGAACACCGTCGACAACAATCCGCTCGCCGCGGCGACGTCAGCCGTGGACTACACCAACACGGTCTACGCCGAGGATGAGTGGCACGTGTCGCCGGAGCTCACCGTCACCGGCGGTCTGAGATTCGAGGCGTACAGCTCGCCGAGCAGACCGTTGGCCGACCCGCGCTTTCAGGCGCAGTATGGGTTCTCGAACACCGGCACGATCAACGGCGAGAACGTCCTTATGCCCAGGGCCGGCTTCAACTGGAAGCCAGACCCTACCCTCACCGTAACGGGCGGCTTCGGTCTGTTCTCGGGCGGCAACCCCGGCGTCTACACCTACAACAGCTTTGACACGACCGGGAACCTGTTGGGTCTCGTCAGCTACAGCTGCACCGCCGTGAATTGCGGACAGAGCGGAACGGCCGGCGTGCAAAGCTCCGCCCTGACGTCCTCCGGCGCAACGAAAGGAACGCCGGCGCTGATCGACGTCACCGGCTCGTCCATTCCAACCGCGATCCAGACCGACGTCACCACCAGCGCCAACTATGGCACCGGCAACACCAATTCCGTCGACCCGCACTTCCAGCCTCCCTCGGTGTGGAAAGGTTCGCTGAGCGTCGTCAAAACGGTCGACTTCAGCGACATGAGCGGCAGGTTCGCCGCGATGAAATGGCTCGGCGACAATTGGCGCCTGCACGGCGATCTTCTGCTGACCAAGACCCAGAACGGTGTCGAGTGGGTGGATCTGTTCGAGGAGCAGAACCAACTCAACGCGACCACGGCGGCGGCGCTTGGCATCGCCTCGCCGGACGGTCTGGCGCCGGATGGACGGCCGCTATTCAATCCGGATCGCTACTCGCAGATCGTGCCGTTGACCGGCGTGAACGGCGTTCCGGCGGAGATCCGGCCGGCGGGCGGCTATGACATCGAGCTGACGGACACCCACAAGGGCGACTCGATGCTCTGGGCGATCGGCGTCGGCAAGCGTCTCCCCTGGGGGCTGGACGTCGACTACACCTTCACCAGCCAGCATGTGCAGGATGTGACCGGTGCGACCAGCTCGGTCGCCAGCAGCAACTACAAAGACAACATGTTCGCCGACCCGAACAACTTGTCGCTGTCCACGTCCAACTACCAGATACTGTGGGAGCACCGGCTTAGCTTCGATTTCGAGCACAATTTCATCAGTGATCTGAAAACCGCGTTCCGGGTGTTCGCCTACGAGCGGGCGGGCCTGCCGTTCAGCTACGTCTTCTGCACCACCGCCAGCAGCACCTGCGCGACCGGCGCCAGCGGCAATGGCGTCGCGGAAGCGAACGGCGCGCCGGTGGAGGAGCTGTTCGGACAGTTCGAGACCGGTGTTTCCAACCAGTTGCTCTACGTGCCCAAGACGGTGAACGGACAGGTGACTGCGACCAGCGATCCGGCGGTCACCTACGGCCCCGGCTTCAACGTCGCCCAGTTCAACGCCTTCCTGCAGTCCAGCGGGCTGATCAAATACGCCGGCGAGATCGCGCCGCGGAACGGCTTCCACTCGAACGCCTATGGCACCGGCGACATCCAGATCTCACAGGAATTGCCGGCCTTTTTTCCTCACGACGCCAAAGGCGAAATCTATCTCGACATCATCAACTTTCCCAATCTGCTCAACAAGAGTTGGGGCATCGATAACGAGGTCGGGTTCCCTTACGAATACGCGCCGGTCGTGGCGTACAATTGTCAGTGGTCGGGACAGACGTTCAACGCCGGCACAGCCAACGCGGTGACGATGCCGGCCTGCGCGGCCGGCAAGGGCAACTTCTATCAGTACAACGTCTTCCGCCCGCCAGCGTCGAACAACGCGACGACCATCCAGACGCCGGCCTTCCCGCCGGTGTCGACCTGGGTCCTCAAGTTCGGCATCCGCTACAAGTTCTAGCGTCGGGGCGGGACACCGACCCATGCCAGTCGCCCCAGGGCGGGTTGAGGCGCCCGCCCCTTTTCTTGTGGAATAGCTTCCTATCTAAGCGGGCCATGCACGCTCCCGTCCCCGCCGAGTGGGCGCCGCACCGCGCCATCTGGATCGGCTTCCCAAGCCATGCCGATCTCTGGGAGGACGATCTCGCGCCGGCGCAGGCGGAGGTCGCGGCGCTCGTGCGCGCATTGGCCGGCCCAGGCGCCGAGCAGGTGCGGCTGCTGGTGTGCGGCGAGGCGGCCGCCGACGCCGCTCGCCGCCTGCTGGCGGGCGTCGGCGGCGTCGAAATCGCGCCCGGCCGGTTCGGCGACGTGTGGCTGCGCGACACCGGCCCGATCTTTCGAGGACCGACCCAGGCTGTGTCGTTCCGGTTCAACGGCTGGGGTGGCAAGTACGTGCTCGAGGGCGACGAGACGGTGGCGGGCCAGCTCGCGAGCCGCGCCGGCGCGGCGCTCGCAACCCACGCGGCGGTGCTGGAAGGCGGGGCGCTGGACCACGACGGCGCCGGCACGGCGCTCACCACCCGCGAATGCCTGCTGAACCCGAACCGCAACCGCGCCTGGACCGAAGCTGTCGCGGAGGCGACGCTCCGCGCCGCGCTGGGCGTCACCAAGACCATCTGGCTGGGCGAGGGCCTGCTGAACGACCACACCGACGGCCACGTGGACAATCTGGCCCGCTTCGTGGCGCCGGGCGTGGTCGCCATCCCGATCGCCATGGGCGCCGACGATCCCCACGCGCGAATCTACAACGACGCGGCCCGCGCGCTGGCCGAGGCCGAAGACGCCGTCGGCCGGTCCTTGCGCGTCATGCGCATCCCCTCGCCCGGCCGGGTCGTCGGCGCGGACGGCGTCGCGGCCCCGGCCTCGCACATGAACTTCATCATCGCCAACCGCGGCGTGATCTTCCCGACCTACAACGCGCGCCCGGCCGAGTTCGCGCAGGCCGCGCTGGAGGCGATCTTCCCCGGCCGGAAGGTGATCGGCCTGCCCTCCCGGGCGCTGCTCACCGGCGGGGGCTCGTTCCACTGCATCAGCCAGCAGGAGCCTGCTGCTCCCTCCCGGCTGGGGGAGGGGGAGCATGAGGCGGAAGCCCCCGACTTGATCCGCGGGGCGGAGGGGGTCTGATGGCGCGCACCCTCACCCTGGCGGCGATCCAGGCCGCCTACGGCGACGACGAGGCCGCCAACATCGCCAAGACCGCCGATCTGGTGCGCGAGGCGGCGGCGATGGGCGGGCAGGTGATCCTGCCCTCCGAGCTGTTCCAGGGGCCGTACTTCTGCGTGGCTCAGGAGGAGCGCTGGTTCGCTCACGCCCATCCCTGGCGCGAACATCCCGCGGTGACGGCGCTGGGACCGCTCGCGGGCGAGCTCGGCGTGGTGATCCCGATCTCGATCTTCGAGCGCGAGGGGCCGCACTACTTCAACAGCGTGGTGATCGCCGACGCCGACGGATCGCTGGCCGGCGTCTACCGCAAGAGCCACATCCCCGATGGCCCGGGGTACCAGGAGAAGTACTACTTCCGGCCCGGCGACACCGGCTTTCGGGTGTGGCCGACACGACACGGCCGCATCGGCGTCGGCATCTGCTGGGATCAGTGGTTCCCGGAAGCCGCCCGAGCCATGACGCTGCAGGGCGCGGAGGCGCTGCTCTATCCGACCGCCATCGGTTCGGAGCCGCACGACCCGACGTTGGACACCGCCCTGCCCTGGCGGCGCGCGATGCAGGGCCACGCGGTCTCCAACGTGATTCCGGTCGTGGGCGCCAACCGCACCGGCTTCGAAGCCTGGGACGGCTTTCCCGGCGGCGGCCAGCGCTTCTACGGCTCGTCGTTCATCAGCGACCACCGCGGCGACCTGGTGGCCGAGCTCGGACGCGACGAGGCGGGGGTGATCGCGGCGACGTTCGACCTCGACTTCCTGGCCGCCCACCGCGCCGCCTGGGGCTTTTTCCGCGACCGGCGGCCGGATCTCTATGGGGACCTGACGAAGGGGCGGCCCGTCTGATCTCTTCCCCCGTTGGGGGAAGCCGCTCGCGCGGCGAGCGGCAGGGGGCCACAGCCGCGGCACGGCTTCTGAGGCCCCCCGCGCCGCGCGGCGGCGCTCCCCCCAGAGGGGGGAGAGACTCGCGTTTACCGCAACCTGGTCAGGCCGTTCTTGATCACGGTGACGTTGCGGGCTTTCACGCGGGCTTCGAAGGAGATGTCCTTGCCGTCGTTCCAGAGGTCGATGGTGATCAGGTCGCCCGGAAACACCGGCGCGGAAAAGCGCACCTGATGGCTGAGGATCCGATCGGCGTCGTAGTTCAGCACCGCCTGCAGCACCGCGCGGCAGGTGATGCCGTAAGTGCAGAGCCCGTGCAGGATCGGCCGCGGGAAGCCTGACGCCCTGGCGGAAGCCGGATCGGAGTGCAGCGGATTGCGGTCGCCGTTGAGGCGGTAGAGCAGCGCCTGGTCGGGGCGCGTGGCGATGTCGACCGAAAGGTCGGGGGAACGGGTCGGAACCGCGTGCGGCTCGGGCTGGCCCTCGGTGGGTCCGCCGAAGCCGCCGTCGCCGCGGTAGAACATCGACATCGTCAAGGTGGCCGCCTTTTCACCCCTCTCGTCGGTCCAGACGGTCTCGTTGACCACCACCGCGCCCTTGCCCTCGCCCTTGTCCCACGCGCCGAGGGTGCGGCCCTCGGCGGTGAAGGTTCCGGTGACCGGCAACGGCTTGTGCAGCTCCACCTTCTGCTCGCCGTGCACCATCATCAGGAAGTTCATCTGGCTCTGGCGGTGGCCCTCGGGGAGTTTCGGCGCCTCGCCCACGACGCGGCCGCCGCCGCCGGCGGCGGAGAGCACCGTAGCGGCGGTGGGCGTCACCTTCAGGTTCTTCTCGTAGACGAACGCCAGCTCCTTCTCGTCCATCGGGTCGGCGCCGAGCCCGATGCCGAGCGCATAAAGCATCACGTCCTTGTCGCCGTAGGTGAAGGTGCGCGCGGCGGTGCGCTGGTCGAGGATGTCCGGGTAGTAGATCGGCATGGTCGCCTCCCGTTCTTATGGCCGGCCATCAAACCGGGGCGACGCAAGGGCGGGCAAGGACAATCGCAGCCTTGGGCCGGCGGGTGTGACTTTTCGGGCGCCTTGGATATCGGCGTTCTCGCTCCGGCGCGCCCCGGCTTGACCCGGCGGGGGCCCCGAGCCTAGGGAAGGGTCAGGTCGGTCCACGAGATTCGGAAAGGAGGGCGGCCAAGATGAACGTTCGGCTTCGCACCGCTCCTCCGCGGCTCGGACGCACGGCGCCCGCAGTCCGCCCCGCCGACCGGTTCTGACTTAAGGAGTCACGTCCCGGCCGGCGCCTCACCCGCCCCGACCGAAGGATGACTTCCTTGCCTTTCCCGATCCCTCAGAGCCTTCCGCGCTCGCTTTCCGCGTCGCATCCCGCCGCGTTCCTGTGGCGGCGTGCCCCATTCGAGACACCTCAAACCCTCGGGCCGCTCCGATGACCCTCGTATTCGACGAAGACGACGACGAGACGCGTCCGCGCATCCTCTCCAACACCCAGATCCTCGCCTACATCGGGCGGCACTGGATGCGGGAGCCGGTGCGCTTCACGGGCGCCTGCGTCCTGATTCTCACGGCCGCCGCGTGCGACCTTTCCATCCCCTGGGCCTCCAAGGGCTTGATCGACGCGGTGACCAGCCCGGCCAGGGTGAGCGCGCTCGCCTGGACCGCTTGGGCGGCGCTGTCGGCCCTCTACGCCGTCCAGTACGCCAGCCGCTCCACCACCTTCCGCATCCTCAACGGCCTCTACAGCCGGATCATGGCGCGGATGGTGGGCGAGGGCTTCAAGCGGGTGCAGTCGTTCTCCACCGACTGGCATTCGTCCAACTTCGCCGGCGCCACGGTGCGGCGGGTGTCGCGGGCCATGTGGGGCTACGACTCCGCCTCCGACGCGCTGCTGCTGATGCTGGGGCCGACGCTGATCGTCATGCTCGGCCTCGTGGTCTCCTTCAGCCTGAAATGGCTGGCGGAAGGCGTGTTCGTGGCGGTCGTGGTGGGGCTGTTCGCCATCTACAACGTGACCCTGGCGGTCAAATACATCCGGCCGGCCAACCTCGCCTCCAACGCCTTAGACAGCCGCATCGGCGGGGCGCTGGCGGACGCGATCGGCGCGAACCCGGTGGTGAAGAGCTTCGGCGCCGAAGAGCGCGAGGAAGCCCGGTTCGACAGGACGGTGCAGGCCTGGCGGGTGGCGGTGAACGACACCTGGGACCGGTTCAACCTGGTCGGGATGGGCCAGAACCTCTTCGTGTTCGTCCTGCAGGCGGGCCTGACGGGGCTGATGGTGCGCGCCTGGAGCGAAGGCAAGGCCGAGGCCGGCGACGTGGTCTTCGCCATCACCTCCTTCGTGGTGATGGCCGGCTACATGCGTAACTTCAGCGACATCACCCGCATGCTGCAGAAGGGTCTCGACGACACCCAGGACGTCGCCTCCTACATGCTCACCCCGCCGCAGCTGGCCGACAAACCCGGCGCGCCGGAGTTCCGGGGCGACCTGGGCGAGATCCTGCTGGAGAACGTCGGCTTCGGCTACGCCGAGAACCGGCGGCTCTACCACGACTTCTGCTTGCGCATCGCCCCCGGCGAACGAGTGGCGCTGGTCGGGGCGACAGGCTCGGGCAAGTCCACGTTCGTGAAGCTGCTGCAGCGGCTCTATGATGTGGACGGCGGCCGCATCGTGATCGACGGCCAGAACATCGCCGAGGTCACCCAGCGCTCGCTGCGCCGGGCGATCGCCGTGGTGCCGCAGGATCCGGCCCTGTTCCACCGCTCCATCGCCGAGAACATCGGCTATGCGCGGCCGGACGCGACGCTGGAGGAGATCATGCTGGCGGCGAAGCGCGCCCGGGCGCACGAGT
>DATJRL010000493.1:0-5204 GCA_035504785.1 Caulobacteraceae bacterium | reverse complement strand
GGCATGAAGGCGAAGAGCCGGCGGGCGTAGCCTTCCAGGTCCAGCGGTTCGCCGTGCAGCGCGCCCACCGGGATCGCCGTCGAGCCAAGGGTCGACATGATCAGGATGTCGTAGGTCTGGAAGAACGCCGCCATGGCGCGGCCGTAGGCGTGGGCCGCGCGCAAGGCGCGGATGTACTCCGAGCCGGAGATCCCGCGGCCTCGCTCGTAGCTGTTCAGGGTGATCGGCTCGACGTCGTCGGCGGTGATCGGCCGGCCGCGATGCTGGGCGACGGCGTCGAGGTCGGCGGCGATGCTGGCGGAGATCACCACGCCGGCCGCGGCCATCGCGGCGCGGTCGACCGGCGGGTCGGCTTCTTCGACCTGATGGCCGAGGTCGGCGCAGAGCCTGGCCGCGGCGCGGACGGCGTCGGCGCATTGCGGATCGACGCCCTCGCTGGCGAAGGCGATGGTGCTGAAGGCGACGCGCAGAGGCGCAGGGTCGCGGGCGGCCGCCGCCGCGAAGGGGGGCGTGGGCGGCGCGGCCCAGTAGGGATCGCCCGGCTGCGGCGCGCAGGCGATATCGAGCAGCACGGCGCTGTCGCGCACGCTGCGGCTGACGGCGTGGCTGGTGGAGAAGCCGCCCCAGCCTTCGTCCTTCGGCGCATAGGACACGCGGCCCCGCGACGGCTTCAGGCCGAAGAGGCCGCAGCAGGCGGCCGGGATGCGGATCGAGCCGCCGCCGTCGCTGGCGTGCGCCGCCGGCAGGATCCCCGCCGCGACGGCCGCGGCGGCGCCGCCCGACGATCCGCCCGGGGTGCGCGTGAGGTCCCAGGGATTGCGGGTGGGGCCGAACATGACCGGCTTGGTCACCGGCTCCAGGCCCAGCTCCGGGGTGTTGGTCTTGCCGAAGATCACCAGGCCGGCGCCGCGGTAGGCGGCCGTCTGCGGGCTGTCGGCCTGGGCGATGTCGTCCTTGTAGAGCTTGCAGGAGCTGGTGGTCGCGGTTCCGGCCAGGGCCGGGCCGAGGTCCTTGAGCAGGAACGGCACGCCGGCGAGAGGGCCGGCGGCGGGCAAAGACGCCTCGCGCCTGGCGCGCTCCGAGAGATCGAGGGTGATGGCGTTGATCTTCGGATTGACCTCGGCCGCCCGCTCGAGGGCCGAATCCAGAGCCTCGAGCGCCGTGATCTCTTTCGCGGCGATCAGTTCGGCCAGCCCGACCGCGTCGCGCGCCATGTAGTCGTCCTGGTTCATCGCCCCAGCTCCCTCGCTTTTCATCCCGGCGAGACAGGAGCACACGAGGCGGGTGATTCCAACGCGCCCTATGCCGCTTCGATGATCGAAGTCACCGACCGCATCGCTCTCTCGGACGACGAGATCGAGGAGAGCTTCCTGCGCGCCTCCGGTCCCGGCGGGCAGAACGTCAACAAGGTGGCGACGGCGGTGCAGCTGCGCTTCGACGCCGCCAACTCCGCTGCCCTGCCGGAGGCGGTGAAGGAGCGGCTGCGCCGGCTGGCGGGCCGGCGGATGAGCGGCGACGGCGTCATCGTCATCACCGCCGCGCGCTTTCGCACCCAGGAGCGAAACCGCGCCGACGCGCTCGAGCGGCTGGTGGAGCTGATCCGACAGGCCGCCCACGTCCCCGCCCCGCGGCGTCCAACCAAGCCCACCTACGCCTCGAAGCAGCGACGCCTGGAGTCAAAGCGCCGGCGCGCGGAGGTGAAGGCCGGCCGGTCCGGCCGCCTCGATTGAGCGCGGTTGCCAAGACGAACGGCGCCGCTAGGTTGCCGGCCCTTGCAACCAACGAGGACGGCGATGAATCGGCGGGCGGCTTGGGCGGGGATCGGATTGGCGGCGCTAGGCGCGCTGGGCGCCTGCGGCAAGCCGAGTTCGAACACGGTGGCCGCCCCGTCGACCGCGCCGTCCGCCCCCGTCGAACTCACCGACGCGCAGAAGAAGGCCCTGGTCGCCGAGTTGCCCGCCGCCTACCAAGGCGCGGACCTGGTCAACGGCGAGGCCAAGTTCGCGGTCTGCCGCGCCTGCCACACCACCGACCAGGGCGGCGAAGACATGACCGGACCGAACCTGTGGGGGATCTTCGGCCGCAAGGCCGGCTCGGAACCGGGGTTCTCCTATTCGGACGATCTCAAGAACGCCGGCTGGACCTGGGACGCCGATCGCATCAACCAGTGGATCACCAACCCGCGCGCGGTGCTCTCAGGCACCAAGATGACCTTCATCGGCATGCCCAGCGCCACCGACCGGCGCGACGTGATCGCGTTCCTGAAGACTCAGACGAGCCCGGCGCCGAAGTAGTCTCCCCTCCCCCTCGAGGGGAGGGGTTGGGGGTGGGGGGCTGCCGGCCAAGGCCTGGGTCGCGGAGAGAGACCCCCGCCCGGCTCACCCGCTCCGCGGGCTCACCACCTTCCCCTCAGGGGGAGGGTCTTCCATTAAGCATCGTACCCGGGGCTCTCGCGCTCGAGTTTGCGCAGGGCGCCGGGCCAGGCGAGGCCGCCGCCGACGCCGCCGCGCGCCTGGCTCTTCACCTCCGACCGGGCCGGCTTGGGCGACAGGAGCACGTTCTCCCGACCCGCCGACAGCGCCATCACCTGCATCTTGCAGGCGCGCTCGAGGTAGAACATCCCGGTCCAGCAATCGGCCGCCGTGGCGCCCAGCGACAGCGTGCCGTGGTTGCGCAGCAGCATCAGGGTGTTGTCGGGACCGAGGTCCTTCACCAGGCGCTCTCGCTCGTCTAGATTGAGCGCTATGCCCTCATAGTCGTGATAGGCGAGTCGCGGCAGCACGATCAGCGAGTGCTGGGTCAGCGGCAGCAATCCCTCCTTCTGCGCCGCCACCGCCGCGCCCTGGTCGGTGTGCAGGTGCATGACGAAGTGGGCGTCGTCGCGGTTCATGTGCACCGCGGAGTGGATGGTGAATCCCGCCGGATTGATGAAGTACGGCGTCTCCTGGAGGATGTTCCCGTCGCAATCGATCTTCACCAGCGACGACGCGGTCATCTCGCCGAACCACATCCCGTAGGGGTTGATCAGGAAATGGTGCTCCGGCCCGGGAACCCGGGCGGAAATGTGGGTGTAGATCATGTCGTCCCACCCATAGAGCGCCACCAGGCGGTAGAGCGCCGCCAGGTCGACTCGCGCCTTCCACTCCGCCTCCGCCACCTTGCCCTTCAGCGTCGTCGAAGCCGCCAGCGAACCGTCAGCCATGGTCATTCACTCCCAAGTCGCGGGTGAGGTCTTGCGTGTTCGGCGACTAGTCGGCCGTCCCGGCTGCGACGTCAAGCCGCGCGGCTTTCGATCCGAGGCGAACCGGCCGCAAACTATCGCAACCCATTTGTTAACCGGAATTGCGGAGATTTCCGGTCCAAACGCGAGCAGTCTAGAATGGACACGCGAGTGATCGAGTTGCAGGCCGAGCCGCTCATCAGGTTGGCCAAGAGTCGCGACCCCACGGATCGCGAGCAGTTGCTGGCGCGTCTCGTCGACATCTGCGAGGCCAATTTCGTGGCTTTCGCGCCGACGGCGTCGGCCGAGATCGAACGGGTTTTTCTGGCGCTGGTGCGCGAGGCCGAGCTCGACATCCGAGTTCGCCTGGCCGACCGCATCGCCCACGCCGAATGGGCGCCGCCGAAGCTGGTCGACACGCTGGTGAGCGACGACGTGGAAGTGGCGCGGCCCCTGATCGCCGCAAGCCCTCTGCTCAAAGACGAGACCCTCATCCGTCTGCTGACCCAGGCGTCTCTCGCCCACCGGCTCGAGGTCGCTCAGCGCCCCCGCCTCAGCGCCGCGGTGGTGGAGAAGATGATCGATCAGGCCGAGCCCGCGGTGCTGACCGCGCTGGCCGGCAACATGACGGCCGACATCACGCCGGAGGCGATGGCGCGCCTCGTCGAACACGCCAAGACCATCACCGCCCTCGGCGCCCCGCTGGCGGCCCATCCGCGGCTCACCACCCATCTGGCCGAGGCGCTTTACCTTTGGGTGGGTCAATCGCTGCGCAGCGCAATCGTGGCCCGCTTCGAGGTGGACGCCGTCGCGCTCGACGCCGCGCTGGCCGCGGCGATGTCGGAGACGACGCCCAAGCGGATCCTTGGTCCCAAACCCTCCGAGATCAAGCTGGTCGACAAGCTCGCCTGCGGCGGTCAGCTCAAGGCCAGCTACCTGCTGCGCGTGCTCAAGGAGCACCAGCTCGGCCTCTTCGAGGCGGCCCTGGCCAAGCTGGGGGGCTTCGCCGTCGAGGATGTGCACAAGGCGGTGATCAGTCCCGACCGGCCAGAGCTGCTGGCCCTGGCCTGCGCCGCGGTCAGCATCGACCGCAGCGCCTTCCCATCGATCCTCGAGATGGTGCGCCAGTGCACCGATGGGCTGCCCGGGGGCGGGGCCGAGGGGGCGCGGCGCGCTTCGTCCGCGTTCGGTCCATTCCCCGCCTCCGTCGCCGCCAGCGCCTTCCGGCAGGCCGTTTCCGCGGTTTGACAAAGCTGGGGCGTTCCGGCCTTGCTGAGCCATGGCCGCGCCTCGACGACTCGCTTTTCTGGCCGGCGACCGGCCGGAGGCCCAGGCCGCGCTTCGGGTGCTGGCGGCCCGCTATGGCGACGTTCGCGAGGAAGAGGCCGACGCGCTCGTCGTCCTCGGCGGCGATGGCTTCATGCTGGAGACGCTGCATCGGCGCCTCGCCAGCCAGACGCCCGTCTACGGCATGAACCGCGGCTCGATCGGGTTTCTGCTGAACGAATACTCCGAGGACAATCTCCTCGAGCGCATCGCCACCGCGGAGAAGGCGGTGATCCATCCGCTGGTGATGCGGGTGCGCGACGTTCGCGGCGCGAGCCACGAGGCGCTCGCGATCAACGAGGTCTCGCTCTTCCGGCAGACCTTCCAGACCGCCAAACTGAGGATTCGCATCGACGGCACCGTGAGGCTGGCCGAACTGATCTGCGACGGGGTGCTGATCGCCACGCCGGCCGGCTCCACGGCCTACAATCTGTCGGCGCACGGACCGATCATCCCCTTGTCGGCGCAGGTGCTGGCGCTGACCCCGATCAGCGCCTTCCGACCCCGCCGCTGGCGCGGGGCCCTGCTCTCGCACAAGGCCCACGTGACCTTGGAGGCGCTCGAGACCGACAAACGCCCGGTCAGCGCCGTCGCCGACAACGTCGAGGTGCGCGACGTCGCCGAGGTGAACGTCTCGGAGGACCGATCGATCAGCCTG
>DATJRL010000492.1:0-2019 GCA_035504785.1 Caulobacteraceae bacterium | reverse complement strand
CGACGAGCGCGACCAAATCGACCGCGAAATGCCGCCGCGAGGCTTCTGCTACGCCGGCGCCGGCGCCGCGGGCCGCTGGACCAGATGCGACGGCAAAACCGTTGCTGCGGGCCCCGCCCCTGCGCCCCTGCATGAAGCCGCCCCACCTGCGCCCCCACGTGAGGCTGCCCCGCCGGCGCCCGCGTATGAAGCCGCCCCGCCTGGGCCCCCGCACGAAGCCGCCGCGCCGCCCCTGCGTGACGCTGACCGCCAAGGTCGGAGCCCGAGGGAGGCCGCCCTGTGCGAAGCGGTTCGTTACGCCATGTTCACAAGCCCCGCAGCCGTCGCTCGCGTTCGCGCGCTGTGCGCGGAAATCGGTCCCGCCGCTGAGCGCTGGGCGCGCACCGCCGATGGCCGCTGGGTCCTCGTCGTTCCGGATCAGGGTCGATGGGAGGGTGCCCCGACCGACCCAGAAAACTGGCATAGGAGCTCTCCAGGGGGACAATGGTGAAGGTCTTCTCCCGCCCACACTGGGTGTCGCGCTGGACATCTCCGCCAATCTCGACCAACATCTCCGCAACCGGGTCGGGATACGACAATGGACGTCGCGGTTTGGCTGCGGAGCCTCGGCCTCGGACAGTACGAAGGCGCTTTCCGGGACAACTCGATCGACGCCGACGTCCTGCCCGACCTGACCGATGCCGATCTCGTCCAGCTGGGCGTCAAACTGGGGGACCGCAAGCGCCTCTTGAAGGCGATCGCATGGCTGGGCTCCGCGAAGCCGGCTAAGCCAGCGCCCGAGGCGATCCATCCCTCGTCCAAAGACGCAGCCGAACGCCGGCCCGTCACTGTCCTTTTCTGCGATCTCGTGGGTTCGACCAGCATCGCGGCCAAGCTCGACGCCGAGGATTGGCGCAATCTCGTCGGGGCTTATCTCGACGCGGCCTCGAGGGCCGTCAGCGAACTCGGCGGCCGTGTACAGGACCGGCTCGGCGACGGGCTGATGGTCCTCTTCGGTTATCCGCAGGCGCAGGAGAACGACGCCGAACGCGCCGTGCGGGCGGCGCTGGCCATCCAGCGAGCGCTCGGCGAACTGAATGCCGGGAACGCCGACCAAACCGCGCCGCGACTGGCGGCCCGAATCGGCCTGGATTCTGGCCAGGTGGTGGTGGAGGCGAGCGGCGCAGTGTTCGGCGAAGCGCCCAATGTCGCTGCACGGGTGCAATCGCTTGCCGAACCCGGGTCGGTCGTGGTCACCGGAAGCGTCCAGCGCCAGGTCGCGGGGCTGTTCGTCGCGGAGGATCGCGGCCTGCACGAACTGAAGGGCGTGCCGGATCGGGTCGCGCTCTATCGCATCATGCGCGCGAGCGGCGGCGGCCGGCGGGGCGGCGCGCGCGTGCTGACGCCGCTCATCGGGCGCGAGGAGGAGCTCGAGTTGCTCAGCCGGCGATGGGAGCGCGCGCGCGCCGGCGAAGGACAGCTTGTCCTCGTCGTCGGCGAGCCGGGTATTGGGAAGTCGCGTCTGGTCCAGGAGTTTCGCGCCCGGCTCGGCGAGACGCCCCATACATGGGTGGAGTGGTCGTCGTCACAGCTGCTGCAAAATACGCCGCTGCATCCAATCGTGGAGTGGGGCCGCATACGGTTCGGCGGCTCCGACGCGCCCGAGGGACAGCGGCTCGCCGAACTCGAGAATGCGCTCCGGTCCGTCGGTCTGGACGCAGCTGAACACGCGCCTCTGGCCGCGCTGCTAGTCGAGGGTCCGCTGACCGAAGACCGCCGGGCGAAGTTCGCGCCCGAAGAATTGCGGCGCCGGCAGTTGGCGGCGATCAAGGCGTGGGTTCTGACGGGCGCGCGGACGCAACCAGTCGTGGTCGCCTTCGAGGATTTGCACTGGGCCGATCCGACCTCGCTCGATCTCATTCACGCGCTGGCCGAGCGCGGCGCACAGGCGCCGCTCCTGGTGATCGCGACCACGCGCCCGGAGTTCCGCCCCTCCTGGCGGGCGAGCCCGCATCACACCTCCGTCTCCTTGTCTCCGCT